>VBHV01000018.1:2561-6047 GCA_005881995.1 Chloroflexota bacterium
TCGATACCATCAACAATGACCAGGTTGATCTGTCAGAGGTAGCGATCGAGCAAGCATATTATGAAGAGATTTTCACTCTGCTGGCTTCTGAAATTGCTCAGTTCCCTTACAAGCAGCGCAGAGCACTGCTGATCGACCTGTCGAACCGGATGTGTTTCGATGATCAGCCCTCTTCCTTGCAAGCAGCCTTTATAAAGGCGAATATCCGATTGCAAGAGTACCGGCAGCCGCTACCAGCGGACCATAGAGAACGTAGCAGGCACTCAGCCCTTTTGCATGAAGCGTATAAGCGAGTAGCCCACCTTTTTTCCTGCTTGCACGAATGCACGGTAGCATGAGCCGGAGGCTCTCAATATTCCGTGGTTCTACCTGCTCCTGCTGGTGGCAGCTGCGATTGTATCCATGATCGCCGCCATACTCAGCGCGCAGCTAGCATCCCGTCGTCCAGTGATGGAGGCTTTACGCGACCTGTAGATGTAGGGGTGCAATGATAAACATGAACAAATGAATCAGGGATCAACATGTAGGGACGCGATTGATCGCGTCCACGCGCCGGTTCAAGGTGCGCCCAGGTGGACGCGATTGATCGCATCCAGGCCCCGGTTCCATGTGTGCCTGGACGCGATCAATCGCGTCCCTACATCCCCTCTTCATTTTTGAAGGTTCATTATCGCGTCCTCTTCCCCGGCAAAATCATACTCCTAATGATAAGCATAATATCCCTGAACCAAAACGTCAAAGGAACAAATAGACCAGACAATTACATATATCAATACCTCTACTGCTCAAGCTCCCAACCGCACCAGTTGACCGGCCTCTATCCCAGCGGCACCACCTGTTCCAACCTGGTATGATCCTTAGTCAGTTTTAGTGGCTCAGGTCATCTATACACAATAGATCGAACGTGCTAAGATAGCCCAAATTCCGGGAAAAGTGATGTCAAGTCGAAGTCAAAGGAGAGCATACTATGCCTTCTCAAGATGAGGGAGAGCTACAAGAGAGACACATATTCAGTAACTTTACTAGTAGTAGCTGGTATAAAGGTCGCCCACAGCCTGAAGGCGGACGGTTCTTTCGTGATGCCTGGATGCGGGGCATCGAAAAATATTATCCCGGCAATCCTCCATCAGCGTCTATTTCTAATTGGGAGGCATTAGATCAGTGGGAACAGAACAGTGCAGTGGTAGTCTATGACGTGGTGCAACATTTCGTTTTGGCAACCGGGTTTGTAGCAGTGGGAGCATCAAGTCTACCTCTATCTCAAGAGCAAAAAGGACGGTTTGTCCACACCTGTTGGCTTGCCTCGATATTCAATCACGTCGCACAACCAGGGGAAGAGGATACTGTTGCTTGGGAAGATCTTCCAGCCTGGCAACAACAGGTCTATGCATACATCTTTGATGACATCTATGCCTTTCAGGAACACGCCGAAATACCCGATTATCTCCGCAATAAATATGACAGCCAGTGATGGGAGTATCGCCTGGCTTGAGCAAGGGACCTCAAGTGCGGGTTTATATACAATACGTTAGGAGATGTTGAACATGACTTTTCAATTGTAGTGGGCAGCAATGGGTACATTATAACGGCTTTCCCTGGGTTATAGTTGCTAAATTACACAGATCAGGAGCTTCGATGGCAGAGTATATGACTGGCATTTTAACAGACAGTCAAGACGGAGCTGTATACAACGGGCATGTCTATGATTGCTTCTTGAGACTGCTTCTTCAGGATGGGCAGACTCTGTCTATATTTGATCCGCCAGGGCCATATGGTCCAATAAGTGCAGAACTGTCTACAGGTGAAAAGTATGAGATGGTATTGGCTGTTCTACCGATTCCAGGGTCAGTGGAATATATCACAACAGCCTCACCATCCCTACCGTTAGATATATGGCAGGGGACAATTATTGCACCGAACTGGATTCCTTCAACAGAGAGAAACTTTTTGTATGTTCATCGTTATTTGTGCGACCGAGAATGGTTACTTCTCTCAACTTCATATGGTAACCTGCTGATGAATCCTGGAGAACTTCCTTCCTCTGCTGAGAAAAAAAGGGAAATACGATGGAGAAATCTTCGTCTAGATCTTTGCGCTGTTGTTTGACTAAAGCCAGCTGCCAGATTGCAAACCAACTGATGAAGACATTTCCGTTTTTGGCTTAGAAAAGACATACCTCTACGTTCACTCAGAAAGTGAACGATTTCCAGTCATGAAGGGAGGAGTATATCATGATCGAGCTAAACCAAAGCGATTTCTCACCCCTCGATAGCCCTGGATATTTCCAGCATGAGATGCGAACGATCTATCATCAAATGCCTGCATCTGAACGAGAACTGCTTCATCATCTCCGGCCCGAAAAGGCCAGGGAACTCTGGGAATATGCAAGCGAATATTCTACGGAACTCTCTCGATATCTCTTTTCCGATACCCTTGAACCAATCACCTCTTCATCACTCTATGAATGGATTGGGCATATCGACATTACGAACATGAATTGGTCTGTTAGACTCGAGGTCGGTCAACAATCCTTGCAGGTACTAAACTCACGAAATGATCAGGTAATCATTGTGTTCTGGACTGCAGAGGAAGCTGTAGCTGTACCATGGCACATCTTCTATGCCTATTGGGATGACTTTTGTCGCATTAGTCTGGAAGATGTGCTGGCGTTCCCTCTCTCAGAGGAATGGTATCTTGTATTCTATCATGAAGATCAGATGGTTATTGGAAGGCCGCGACTGCCCTTACTCGATGAAGTAGCTCGAAAGACTCTTTCAGAGCGGACGAAGCCTTTGATCCATCAAGCTGAAGTACTTCGTTTGCTCCTGGCCAATGAGAAGCTCTCGGCGATTAAACTTTATCAGCAAGAAACAGGTGTGGGATATAAGCAAGCGATGGAAGCTGTGAACAAGTTATTGAAAGACTTCCAATCTATGGCATGAGAAAAGAAAGAGGGTAAACAAAATTGTTGAAGCAAGTGACCATAGATCGGATGCCAAATGGGAAAGAAATAACCATACCTGCTGAGGTAAATGAAAAAAACTTTGACCAACAAATCAAACGGTTCATTGAAATTGCTGATTCTCGTTTATTTGATGGGCAGTTGCATCTGTCGTTGTTTAGAACATGTCATGGTGGCCAGTGGACACTGAAAATTCTAGATGCCGTCATTCGGGAATTGCTCAATCCAAGTATTGATTTACGTCTCTCCCAAGATCGAGGCAAGCTCCTCCCCTTTTTTGAGCATCAACGAGCAAGGCATGAAACCATGAGTGATGATGAATTTCGCTTCTCCGATAACAAACCTATGTTGCCTATATAATCGGTTCTCAGGAGCGCGTCCGTCTTGTGGTCTGGTTTTCTAGCTAATACCACATTCAGCAATGTACAATCTAGAGGTGGCGCAGCATCACAGTTACACAGTGGTTACTGATCAGTGGGTGGTACATAATTGTGGCATGCCTTCCGTCTGCTCTGGCGTTCGTT
>VBHV01000019.1 GCA_005881995.1 Chloroflexota bacterium
GGGATGCAGCGAGGGATGCTGGGCGCTCTCCCTGTGCTGCCTGCTGCCGGACAGGTCCAACCAGTACCGTTTTCGCTCGAACGGAGAAGTGGGCAAGGGCAGATGGTGGCGTGAGTAGTCCCGGTCGAAGCCGATCCAGTCCAACTCCACGCCAAGCGTGTACAGGACGCCTACGCTATCCAGCAGGCACTCCCAGTCGGCCTTTCCTTTCCTCAAAGAGGGCAGCCACGTGCCGGTTCCTTTCGGCAGGCATGCTTTTCCCATTCCCAGCAGGGTTGGGGTCGGACCCAACTCCAGGAATACTTCGCAGCCCATCTCAGCAAGCGCGCGCATGCCGTCCGCAAATTTCACCGCTTCTCGGATATGCTGGCGCCAGTAGCGTGCATCGGGAATTTCTCCCTGCGCCAGCGCCTCTCCCGTCAGGTTGGAGATCAAAGGGATGCGAGGGGCTGCAAAATGCACCTGGCTGGCTATCTGCTCAAAAGCATCGAGGATAGGCTCCATGAGCGGCGAGTGGAAAGCGTGGGAAACGTTCAACAGCCGGATGTGAATGCCCTCCGACTCTAAAGTCTTTAGCACGGCACGTATGGCCTGCCGTTCTCCCGATATCACCGTGTTTTCTGGACCGTTGACCCCGGCAATAGAAATCTGCTCGAGGAAAGGAGCGAGAAACTTGCTCACCCTGGCTTCGTCGGCAAATACCGCCGCCATTTCTCCGTTCCTCGGCAGAGCCTGCATGAGTTGACCGCGTCCGGCAATGAGCGTAAGCGCGTCTTCCGGGCTGAAGACTCCCGCAACGCAGGCTGCTACATACTCACCCACGCTGTGGCCCAGTACCACATCAGGCTCAATCCCCCATGAACGCCACAACTCGGCCAGGGCATACTCGAGCGCAAACAGCGCGGGTTGGGCGTAAGCAGTTTCGTCCAGGGGCGATGGCGCTCCAGGCTGCGGAAAAAGTACCGACAGCAGTGGCAGTTCCAGGTAAGGGCGAAGAATTTCAGCGCATTGGTCCAGGATCCTGCGGAAGGTCGGTTGGGTGCGATAAAGCTGGCTCCCCATGTCGCTGTACTGAGAGCCCTGCCCGGTGAACAGGAACGCCACCTTCGGCGCGTGCTGGCTTTGCAGTTGCCTGCTCTGAAGCCTTGGAGCTCGCTCGGCAGCGATGAAAGCAACCAGTTGTTGGCGCAATTGCGAGGTCGAGTCGGCGGTGACTGCGAGGCGATGTGCGAAATGCGACCGGCCGGTGTTCGCTGAGAAAGAAACGTCCGCAAGTGGTTCATCGGGATGAGCTGCAAGGTGATGCTCGAATCGGGAAGCCAGTTCCTTGAGGGCAGAAGCGCTTTTTGCCGAGAGCGTCAGCAGGTGTAGCGGGCGCTCAATTTCATTGGCGGTCGATCGGCGTTGTGGCGCCTCCTCAACCACCAGATAGGCATTGGTACCCCCGAAGCCAAAGCTGCTCACTCCGGCAAAGCGTGGTTGCTCCTGCCTCGGCCACGGCTGGGGCTCGGACGGGATGACGAGAGGTGTATTCTCCAAAGAGATGAGGGGATTCAGCTTCTCAAAATGGGGCTGGGCCGGAATCTCCCCATGTTTGAGGCAGAGCAGCACTTTGATCAGGCCGGCCATTCCGGCGGCGGCCTCCAGGTGACCGATATTGGCCTTGACTGAAGCGAGAACGCAGCGCTCATCTCCGGAGTGCGCTTCTCCCATAACCTCCGCTATGGCTTTGACCTCGATCGGGTCGCCGAGAGCAGTGCCGGTACCGTGCGTTTCTATGTAGCTCAGTTGGCCAGCCGCAATACCTGCCGAAAGCAACGCTTTGTGGATGACTGCCTGCTGAGAAAGGCCGTTAGGGGCTGTAATGCCCGCAGTGCGTCCATCCTGGTTGACGGCTGACCCGCGCAGCAACGCGTAAATGGGATCGCCATCTTTTATAGCGTCGGAGAAACGTTTGAGCACGACGACGCCGCAGCCCTCTCCCCGAACGTAGCCATCGGCCCGTGCATCGAAGGTTTTACTGCGACCGTCTGATGCCATCATGCGCGCTTGCGAGAAGGCAACTGTCATTGCGGGGAAGAGGACCAGGTTCACCCCACCGGCAAGAGCGAGCGTAGACTCACCGCTTCGCAGGCTCTGGCAGGCGAGGTGGATGGCAACAAGGGATGATGAACAGGCGGTGTCCACCGATAGGCTAGGCCCGTGCAGGTCGAGCAGGTAGGACAGGCGGTTGGCTGCAATGCTATGGGCATTGCCTGTGCCGGCATAGGCATCGATGTCAAACGGGAAGTCACCGTAGCGGATCTGCAGCTGGGAATAGTCTACGCCGCTTATCCCAAGAAATACGCCGGTCTGGCTGCCAGCGAGTCGCAGCGGTGCCTGTCCTGCATTCTCGAGGGCCTCCCAGGCTACTTCCAACAACAACCGCTGCTGTGGATCCATACGGCTCGCTTCCCGAGGAGAGATGCCGAAGAAGTGCGGGTCGAAGTGATCCACATGTTCCAAAAATCCGCCCCAACGCGTACTCATTTTGCCAGGAGTACCCGGATTCGGGTCGTAGTAGGCGGAAATATCCCAACGGTCTGGCGGGACTTCGGTGATGGCATCTCTGCCATCACGCAGGAGCAGCCAAAAAGCCTCCGGGTCGTTGGCTCCAGGGAACCGGCAGCCTATACCGACAATGGCGATCGGCTCCGTTTCACCCACCCACCTGGCGCTTTCCCTGGTGTCTTCCTCCGAGGTACCCGGTTCCCCCCCTAAATATCTGGCCAGGGCTTCGACGGTTGGATATTCATATGCCAGGGTGGGCGAGAGCCTGCGTCCCAGCCACTCCTCCAGGTCCCCAGAAAGGCCCACCGCGTCCCGTGAAGTCAGGCCAAAATTGGTGAGAGGCTCTCGGATGTCGATATCTTGAGGCGAGACTCCCAGAACTTCGGCGAGCCGGGCCACTAACCAGTCTGAAATGGCTTGTGTAGCCGGTGACTTTTTTTGCGGCTCCGCTGCCTTCTCCGATCGTCCGACCTGAGTCCGCAAGACTAGACGCGAAGCGTCGTTGGTCGGACGGATCAGTGCCGAGTCACTACGGTGTGCATCTGAAAAGGAATTCCCCCTGCTGTCTTTGTTTTGTGACATAGTTCACCAACCCGGCCCAGGATGCCCCCGCGTTTCAACCGGGGGAGGAATGGGCCTATCTTATCTGGGGCTCGGGCACCGGGGTTCCTAACGCATACCGATATCCCTCGCCCCGCTGTACGACGCGGCAATAGGCACTGTCAATTCGATATCTTGAGGATAATGGTTGTAGCCATCGATGATGATCAGATCCTTGAGACGACCGGTGATGAAGAGTTCGCCATCCCTCAAGAAACCGAGATCACCGGTGCGCAGAAACGGGCCGTCTCCTATCGTCTGACCTGAGTCCGCAGGACTAGAC
The DNA here is from genome assembly GCA_005881995.1 of Chloroflexota bacterium. The sequence continues at coordinate 3,434 of VBHV01000019.1, forward strand.
GCGGAGCGTCGTTGGTCAGACGGGTAGGTGCCGACCTCGGTATCCGCCAGGTATGAGCGGAAGGTATACTCCGTGTCCTCGGGTCGGTTCCAATAGCCTCTTGCAGTGTTATGACCCGACAACCAGATTTCGCCCACCTCATCGGGCGAACACCCGGCGCGGGTCTCAGGATGGACGATAACAATCTTCTGGTCCCCGGCGGTCCGACCACAGCTCACAAAGGTCTGGGTACCATTGCCCTTCTCGGTGGCAGCCACCACCCGGTTGTGCTCAAGCGCTGCACTTTGGACAGGAAAAAAGACGGGTGGAGTAGCGGGCGAGCCGCCAGGCACGAATACGGTTGCCTCTGCAAGACCATAGGTAGGACAGAGAGCTTCTCGACGAAAGCCGCAGGGCTCAAAAGCCTCTACAAACCGCTCCAGGGTCTCGTGGTGAATATGCTCTGCACCGATTAAGGCGACATCCAGGCTGCTCAGATCAAGGGTTGAACGCTGCTCAGGAGTGATTTTCTTAACGCACAGATCAAAGGCAAACGCCGGTCCAGCGCTGATAGTGGCTCGCGTGCGCGAGATGGCCTGCAACCACCTCCGAGGAGTTTGTATGAAGGACGTCGGAGACATCAGGGTAACTGGAAAGCTGGAGTAGAGTGGCTGAACCACCCCGCCCATAAGCCCCATGTCGTGGTAGTGCGGTAGCCAGATAACGCCCCGGCTCTCGTCCGTAATCTCAAGACGGTGTTCGATCATGGCTGCATTGTGCAACACATTCCCGTGAGAAAGCATCACGCCCCTGGGTATCGCGGTGGAACCTGAGGTGTACTGGAAAAATGCTAACGAGGTACTGTCCAGGACCGGGTGGCGCCACTCATCTGCCAGGTTGTCAGTAAAAGTGTCGGTTGCCAACCAGCGAAGCGCCGACAGCTCTGGAGCTTGCGTGCCTATGTTCTCGGCTAGAGCAAGGGATGCAGAGGTTGTTAGCGCTACCAACGGTTGAGCATCGTTGGCGATGGCACGGAACTTAGGCAGAGTTTTGTCCAGCCGCGTCGAGTGAGGGTGGTAAACCGGGATGGCAGCGACTCCGCCGTAGAGGCAGCCGAAAAAAGCTGCGACAAACTCCAATCCTGGAGGATAGACCAGGAGCGCTCGTTCGCCGTACGCCCCCGCGCTCTGGAGCCTGGCTCCGATAGCCCGCGCTCTCTGATCCAGTTGCGCATAAGTCAGATGTACCTCTTCTGTTTCCCCATCTTGCAGGAATGTATAGGCCAGACGATCCGGCTGGTGGAACGCCCTCCAGCGCAGGATTTCAACCAAAGTGGATGGTTCAGCTTTCACCATGTACGCTTTCTCACAACCTATCGTACGGTATTTCCTATCTCTATACTATGCTACGGAATGCAGAAGTGTCAATAACGCATGAGTTCTCATATAGACAGTATAGTAAACTGCCAGAATCGAAACACTGAAGAGTTTAAAAATTTAGGTGAAGGAGTGAAAAGGAAGAAGGCGGATGAGCGCTTAGTTCGGTGCAACCCGAGCGGGCGGAGTCATAAACCGTGCCGATTCGCGGTCCCCCTCTTGTACAGCTACAAGGGTAGTATAGATGTTGCAGCCACAGCGTGAGCAATCTCCCTCGGGGCCAAAGATACAACGCTCAATGAGTTGACCATCAGCTCGAATTGACTGGGCAGCAAAGGTTGGGCACCGCGGGGACCAGAGAGCCACTTCAGAGGGACGCAGCAACTCAATTGCCCTCGTTCCCATGGCGATAAAATCCCGAAACTCTCGCTTGAGACGGAGCACCTCTTGCACAGCTTGCTCTTTGCGCTCGGCGGTGAGATAAAACGATTGCCTCTCACCTACATTTGGGGTAGCAAAAGAAAAGACAACGCCTCCAATACCCCAGGTAGCCGCCTGGCGTACGAACGCTTCAGTACGATCTACGTTGAGCTTGCTGATGGTCATGGTCAGCTTGACATCCCTGCGATGAAAAGCAACGGATTTCACCTGCTCGAATACATTCGCTTTATGAACCACATCAAAGCCGCGCACGCGATCCATGCCTGCTTTGTCCCCATCACAAGAAACATAGTACTGCGTCCGTGGCCATTCGTTTGGCGCTGGCAGGCCGTATGTTCCATTCGTAACTATGATAGAATTGCCTCGAAGCTTTCCAACCTCTTTCACCCATCGTTCGACTTTAGCGCGTTCGGTCATTGGTTCACCGCCAACAAAGAAAAAGTGCCGCACGCCCCTTTTCCACAGTGTATGGACGAGTTCAACTCCCTCATCGATAGAAAGCTCCGCGCGGTCTTGCTCTCGCTCGGTTCTGGTCCAGTAACAACCCGCACAGTGCAGATTGCAGCGGTTCACAACATTGATGCTGCCAATAAAAGGGCGTTTACGCTTTTCTGCCTGCCGGATTAAAAAGCGCATAACAACAGGAACCAGCAGGTTTTGTAGTAATCTTCTCATCATCAGTTTCTCCAATTTCCTGAACTATGACTACCTTTTCCGCTCAGTAGATCAGGCATACCAATCCTCTCTCCTCAGCGGTAGCCCACTGTGTCCCTTTTCCGTCTTCACCAACAAGGTTTGATACAGGTTCCCCCTTCCCACCTCAAACTC
>VBHV01000121.1:0-972 GCA_005881995.1 Chloroflexota bacterium
GCACGCTCAGGTAAACGGAAGGTCGAGACCGAAGTGCGCAACTGATCAGCAAGCTCCGCGAGATAACTTACGCTCATCGAGGCCTCTTGCGTACCAGTATTCGTCTGGCGCGTGATTTCTGAGATTTGACCCATGGCAACCGCGACGCTCTCCGAAACCTGGGCTTGTTCATTTGCGGCTCGTGCGATACTTTCGATCATTTGCGCCTGCCGTTCCACAGCAGTGTAGATGGAGTTCAGCGCCCGACCAGCATCATCAGCGAGTTGGGAACCTTTTACCACTTCCTGCGTGCTATCTTCCATAGCAACAACTGCTTCGTATGTATCACCTTGAATACTCTTGACGAGGGTCGCGATACGCTTGGTCGACTCAGTAGAACGTTCCGCAAGAAGACGAATTTCATCCGCGACGACAGCGAAGCCGCGTCCGTGTTCACCCGCCATTGCCGATTGAATAGCGGCGTTGAGGGCCAGGAGGTTCGTCTGATCGGCAATATCTTCAATGATACGCACGATTTCACCGATCTCATTAGATCGCTCACCCAGGCGTTTGATCTTCTTGGAGGTTTCCTGCACGTTTTCGCGAATGAGCATCATGCCTTCAATGGACTGGCGCACAGCATCCTGACCGACGTTAGCATTGCGTAATGCTTCCTGGGCAGCCTCGGCGCTTAAGCGGGCATTGCGCGCAACATTTTGAATGAAGATCGCCAGCGCTTCCACTGCCTGAGTGGTCTGAGAAATCTGCGCCACCTGCGTTTCCGAGGCCTGCGCCAGTTCAGCAGAACGATCAAGGATACGGCGGGTGGCATTCGTCACTTGCACCGCCGTGGCCTGCACTCGTCCTACGACTTTGGCCAATTCTTCAATCATATAGTTAAACGAGTCCGCCAGCACTCCTAGCGTGTCCGGAGTGACTTCTGCCTGCACACGCAGGTCGCCATCACCCACCGCGCTTACCTCTTGCAGCAAC
>VBHV01000121.1:1025-10453 GCA_005881995.1 Chloroflexota bacterium
AGCATCGCGAATTCATCATCGCCCGAGACTGTAGCGCGAACAGCACGATCACCGCCTGCAAAATTACGGCAGACATCCACGAGGCTAAGAAGACGGTCTTGAACCTTGCGGCGCACAAAATAATTGACCGTCAACACTCCCACCAGCACCACCAGCGCAGTCCCTACCACCGCAGATGTAAAGACGGTTTGATCGACGGATCCCCTTATCACACCCAGTATTAAAATGGCAATCTCAGGAACGGCGAGTGAAACGATAAGACCCATCAACAACAATGAGCTTATGGTCATTCCGCCTCTATCGGTGTCATTCATCCGCCAGGCCTCCTCTCAGGTGAAGCAGCTTTTGTATTAAGGCACTCTACTTGAGCGCCTCTTCATAAGGACCATGTATAAAAACGAACTCCTGTAGCAACCACACACAGGAGGGCAACAATTGTACTGGTAACGACAATTAGAGCCTTCTGGCAGTCTCTCCTACGAATAGTGTTGCATCTTTTCAGAGAAGAGTATGCGAGATGCGTCCATGATAATGATGTTTCTTTTCCCAACAAGAGCGCTTCCTTCAGCATAAGGAGCCAACCACTGTGGAACAGGCTTCTGGCGGCTATTTGCAACGATAGCTGAAGCTGGAATCGGCGTCATCTCACTCACGCTGTCGACAACCAGGCAGATAACCATCTCGTTGAATCTCACTGATAAGAGCCGTGTGCGTGGATTATGGGGGAGATCCTCCATACCAAGGAAAGACCTCAAGTCTACCACCGAAGCGATAGAGCCGCGTAAATTTATCACGCCCTTAATCCAGGAAACCACATTTGGGACAGGAGTCACATCCGCAAGGCGTTCCACTCCCTGGATATGCTCGGCGTTCAGGGCTAGCTCGCAATCCATCAACGAAAATATCAAGTACTGTTCGCCAACCACACTGGCTTCCATAGGAACATTTGCCAGGTCTTTCGGATTGACTAGATCAGCAGGAGAAACGCGCGGGGTATTAAGCGCACCACTTCCTCCCCTTGTGGAGGAAGCGGTGCCATCTACACGCCGCAATGCGTCCGGCGGTGATTGTGACTCAAACCCTGCATTGCGTTGCAACATGTTCAGCTCCTACAACTATACGAGACGTCGAACGTTATTTACCAGTTCATCATCATTGAACGGCTTGGTCATATACATATCAGCGCCTTGCCGTAAACCCCAGGATTTATCCAATGGAGTACTTTTACTCGTCAACAGGATAATGGGTATATGTTTACTTGCGTCGAGGCTTTTGAGCTTACGACACAATTGAAACCCATTTTGTTTGGGTAAGACCACATCGAGTACAATACAATGTGGTTGTTCCCTGAAAACCTTCTCGAGCGCTTCGTCGCCATCGACGGCTGTGACTACATCAAAGCCGCTATTGCGCAGTGGCGCTGCGATCATGGTTAACTCTGTCCAACTATCATCTACAACGAGTACCTTCTGCCCTGGCATATCAGTATACCTTTCCTGTGAAATGGTGCAATACATTACACCTGACCAATGGGAAAGAAAGGCTATTTCGTGGATGTGAGGACACGATACATCGAGTCCCTACAGGTCCGTTCTGCCAACGCGGGGCGATACCCATCTTGCCAACCTGGACGCGATAGATCGCATCCGAACGGCCTGCCGGTCGTGGAATCAGTTGTTACAGGACAAGTTTTACCCACGACGTCGTAGTCGTGTTCGCATCCCCTCATGTTGCAGCGGCATGCGCTGCTGCCAGCCGACAAGATGCTTTTTCACGGTCTGAACCAGTTCCGCCGAGTCGAACGGCTTGGTTAAGTATTCCGTTGAACCGGCCAATCGACCACGCATCTTGTCGAACAAACCATCCTTCCCACTCAGCATAATAATAGGTATTGCGCGAAACTGCAAGTTTTTCCGTACTATTTGGCAAATAGTGTACCCGTCCATGCGAGGAAGCTGAATATCTAAGAGGATAAGAGCAGGCATTTCATCCGCCACAGAGGTGAGAGCACTTAGCCCATCTCCAGCAGTTATCACTCGAATACGCTCACGTTGCAGAGTCATTTGCACAATTTTCCGCACGGTAGGACTATCGTCCACTACCAAAACCGTTGGTATTGGCTCGATCATCTAGATTAACCTCCTTTGCGATTCAGACGACCAAAGAGGGTTGCCGTCACTTTGAGGCATGGTATTCCAACCGGCATCACTCTGATACGGAGATTCAGCGTAGCGACTGCGGTTGTTCTGGGCATTCTGACGCGCGCGGTAGATCTGGTACTGTTGTACCTCCTGGTCAATTTCTGTCAAGAACGCTTTCCAGACGATATTCAGTTGACGGCCCGTATGCGAATTACCAACTTCGTCATTCAGCAGGGTCGTAAATACCGTCCGCAAAAATACTGCCAGTCCCCGTACTGCTTCCCAGTAAAACTCCTCTAACTGCTCACCTTTCACCAATTTATCCAGGTGAAATATTTCGCTGCAATCAAGTTGCCCGTTGATGAAGGTGGTCGTTTCCAGGATGGGGAACTGTTGTTTTGCCATCAGTTGTAACGGTTGAGCGAAGCGTCGCTCAAGGTAACGCACAATATCTGCAATAGGCAGCTGACCGCGCCCGCGTAAACTCTTTGCGTAGGTGCCATGATGGATCAGTAGACCATTGATACATTGAGAGAGTGTTTTAATAAGCCCGAGGAGATGCTGTTCCGGGGCGAGATTCTGTCGCTGTTGTGCCAGCGTGTGCTGAGACATGATAATAATGTTGGTCAGGTCCTGTTGAAGTTCAGCTTCTAAAGCAGTATCGACCACTTCAATCAGGCGCAATTGGAGGAGTCGCATCATAACACGCGCGATACGCGCTTCCGGGGTCATCAGCACCATCGCCATTGCTTGCAACGGTACTTCCCCATTGGCAAGGCATAACACTTCGATATGTTCCTGACTGAGGCCCAGGCTGCGCACATCATTACTCACTTCGGGTAGCCAACGAGCCATTGTGCTGCGAGTGAGAGAGATTTCGCCCATCTCTTCCCACTCATCCGCCTGGCGCAGTGCCTCCAACAGTACACTATCGACATCAAGTGGCTGCATTCTACCTTCCATAGAAACTAGTTGGCGATGGAAAGAGAAGCGGCCATCTACCCATCTCAATGCATGGCTGATCGACTGGGTGATGGCAAATTCCAGGCGCTGCTGCATCTCTGCCGGACTCATCCAGCCCTGCTGAACCAACATAGCCAATGCCACTTGCAAATTTCCCTGTGAGACCTCACGAACTGCTTGCGCTCGTGGAGGGTCGAGTTTATTAATCAGGCAAAGCATCGTGAGTAAATCGGGCTGGCTAACTCCCTCCTCACGTAAGGCAATAATCTGACCCTTACGCAAACTGATAGAAAGCGTCTCCCGGCCAGAATGTATAAACAGGGTGCCGGTTTTTCCACTCAGTGCGAGCATTTTCAGTATAGATTGGAGACCAAGCGTTTGTAAATCTCCATCCATGATGAGGTCTTGCGACTCCATTGATTCACGATTCCTTTTTCACTACGCCTTGCTTCCTTTGATCTTCAAAGGAGGCTGTTGGGACCCAGCCCGCTATCCATTGTACTGCTAAGAATGCCTATCTTCAACTCTTAATTTGCTCGGTCGCGATTGCAATCACTGTGTTAATGCTTGCTTAACGGCATCAAGCAAATGGTCGATATGAAACGGCTTGTTCACAAACACAACCACTTTTCCCTGCAAGTAGGCGCGATTTACTGGTAACTCGTACTGTGTCAGTGCACTCATTACCACGAATACAGGCATGTGCCGCGAGATTGCTACTGAAAGACTGCGCATGACTTGAAAGCCATTCATCCAGGGCATTAGCAGGTCCGTTACGATGCAATCGGGCCTCCAGGAAATATACTGTTCCAGTGCCTCCAACCCATCATTAGCAATCTTCACCTGGTATGCCGGTTCACTTTCTAAGCATTGCCGGATGGTATCGGCTACCTCTACATGATCGTCCACCACCAGAATGCGAACCTTTTTCCTGGTTCCCGTAGGCACTGCATCACCCCTCAACAAAGAGGTCGCTGCCAACGGTACTGGAAGACTTAATGCCTGCTCTACAAACCCACGTTCAGATTCTAGCGACGATTCATCTAGTAAAACTTTGTCAAACACTCGCAAGTAACGCTGTAATCGCCCCATTTCAAATGGCTTGTGGATCAACGCCACCGCGCCAATCTGTTCGAGCGTCGAACGCGAAATAGATTGACTACTCAACGCGATCATAAGACGAACACGAGGTTGCCATTCCTCGCTACCTGTCAAAGCAAATGGCAAAGCTCTATTTTCTGCTTTGAGGCCAGACAGCCAGGATGGATCATCCAGGTCATACAGCAACACATCCCCCTGTATCTCATCCTGCCTGCCCTTTCCTGGTACAATACTGGCAGTGAGGATACGCGCTTCGTATCCCCACCGCTGAATATTTGCGGCCAGTATCTGGTGAAAATGATCTTGCTGACCTCCCATCCCCCAAATCAGCACCCGCAAACTTCTCCCACTCTGGATTCCAGCACCAGAATTCCGCAAGTGATCTACTGTTACCGGACTCTGAATACCTCCACAAGACGGCTGATTCATTTCGTCCTACCCTTACAATAAATAACCACAAACAAACCCATATTGCAGTGTACGACAAAACTACGAGAACACACCATAAAAAACCCGTTAAGACCCGTTAAGATTGTATTAAAATCCCCTGGTCATCAACCAATTTGCCCGAATTTCTCACTCCGTTGCGTTTTCAATGGTTTCTGTTGCTGGTAACTGCAGCGAGCCAGACTCCCCCCTCATCACCTGAACGTTAAACACATACCCCACGCCTGGTTCAGTCAAAATATAGTGGGGTAATGAGGGCTTCACCTCCACTTTGCGTCGCAGTTGCCGCACATAGACACGTAGGTAATCTGCCTCCTCTCCGTATTCTGGTCCCCAGACGGAGCGGAGTAGCACGCGGTGGGTCATGACTTTGCCAGCATGAAGCATCAACTGGAGCAATAGCTCGTACTCGGTCGGAGTTAGCTTGACTTCTTGCTCTCCGGCAATCACCTGGTGCCGGACAAGATTCATACGCAGGTAGCCATCAATGGTCTGCATGGTTTCGGGCAGCGATGTGCCTTCTGTTTCTTGACTTGCTGCTCTTCGAAGGCAGACACGTACCCGTGCCAACAACTCTTCGTTACTGAAAGGTTTGGTGAGATAATCGTCTGCTCCTAAATCGAGGGCCTGCACTTTTTGCTGCTCATCGGTACGAGCAGAGACGATGATGATTGGAATCTGCGACCATTGGCGCACCTGGATACACACCCCCAGGCCATCTATCTCTCCCGGTAAACTGAGATCCAGTAATACCAGGTCGGGTTGCTGTTCGCGCACCAGCTCTACTGCCTGCCTGCCATTATCCACTACCAGGACTTCATAGCCACTGATCGTCAGGCTTCGCCGCAAGGCACGTTGAATTGATGCGTCATCCTCAACAACAAGTATACGTTTCCCTTTAGTTTTCACGAGCCTGTACTCCTTCACATGGCACCTATCAGTCCTGTCAACGTGGATGCCACATAGAGCCTCTACGAGGAAATAGGAAGAACAAAGACAAAACACGCCCCTCCACCCGTGGCCGATTCTACCCAGATACGACCATGATGAGCTTCAATAATCCCCCGGCAGATAGCAAGGCCCAGGCCTGTATGACCATCCAGGCTGTAAAATGATTTGAAGATGCGTTCGCGTTCCTCTTCAGGCACTCCATTTCCATGATCGATCACCTGGACGCGTAAGTAGCGAGGCGCATCATCAGGTACTGTATCGCCCGGCATTTCCCATGCCACTGTTTGAGCAGTGATGAGAATTCCACTCTCTTTCGTGGTATGACGAACAGCATTCTCAAGCAGATTATAAAATACGCGCTTCAATTGTAAATAATCAACCTGGATAAGTGGTAAAGATGGTTGAAATTCTGTACGGACGTGGTATCCCTGAAAGGCGTGCTCGAATCGCGAGAGGGAGCTATGCACGATCTCAACCAGGTCGGACCACTCTTTTTCCAGCGCCAGCGCCCCCATCTCGATACGTGACATCTCGACCATAGAGTTAATCAATACATTCAGATGATCGGCTTCCGCATCGATATCTTCAAGCATCTCACGGCGCGTTTTCTCATCCCATTCAATGCCAGGCTGCAACAAGCCGCTAACCGCCGCTTTGATGGAGGTCAGAGGAGTACGCAGATCATGGGAAACCGACGAGAGGAGCGCTGATTTATTTTTCTCATCGCGCACCTGCTCGGTAATATCGTGAATCTGCAAGGCATGCGCGATCAACTCGTTACCCTGGTCATACAAAGCGTAGCGCATGAATTGATAATGACGATCGGAGGGCGCATTATCAAGCAGCATGGCTGGCGATTTTGTATGAAGTGGATGATGGGGGGGAACGCGATACATCGCGTCCCTACCGGTCGGAGTGATGGAGGTTTCCATGTGCTGTCCATCGCTGAGACCACGCGTTTCATCCTGGAGTGAAGTATCTCTTTGTAGTGGCTCGGCGGCGATAACACAACGCAGGGTATTCCTGGGCAAAGGATGGAGCCGTGGTATGGACTCCGCATCCTCGCCTATTCGCTGCAACATCTCAGCGCTGCGCTCATTCGACATATCCGCGTATACAAATTCCTGAAGATAGTCAAGCACATCCTCCAGATTGCGTATGCGCGGCAGTAATCGGACCAACGCTTCGGGTAATGTCAATCCTTGCGTAAATTGTAACGGCGATTCAACGTGTGGCTCAAAAAATGATGCTTCCAGCGCCACGTTTCCAGGCGTATCCAGGTCTAAACGCATACCACACAGAGCTTCTGCGGCAGGATTCACATAAATACAATGTCCCAGAAGATCAACAATGAACCAGGGGTCTTGAACGCCACGCGTTACTCGTTCATACAGACGCGGCATATCGGATATTCCCTTAACTGTTCGATCAGGGTCAAGCATGGCGGTAAATGCCGCGCCCACATCTCCAAGAAGCCCTGCGCGCGCAAGAGCGGCTTCCGCCGAACGCATAAGTGTTGTGGCACTACCCTCATTTGAGGTTGAATCCTCGCTTGCTGGGACGTTCGTTGCCTTGAGCGGCATCTCAAGTGAAGTTAGGCTTTTCTGTTGATTGAGCAGCGCGGTGCCAGTGTCATCTACTTCGACCATAGAGTCATTTGCCGAAGCATGGTCATGCTGGGTCTCGATGGCATATAACATGGATTGCAGGTCGCGTTCACTGCGCGTTAATAGATTACTGCTGATGAAGCGCAACAGGCTAGTGAAACTGACACCAAAGTTGCGTTCGGTCTCCTTGCGCACGATCCTCAACAGGGCCTGTTCATCCTCAACAGCAAGAGTATTTTGAGTAGTTTTCTCCAATTGCTCGATAGCATCCTGAAAATGTCGACGTTCCCGCACCGATTCGAGGAGCATGCCATTGTGAATAGCAATCATGGCTTGACTTGCGAAGAGTGAGAGAATATCGGTTTTGAGCGGGGTAAATCCGCCTGGCTCAGGTGAAAAGAGGAGGAGGGCGCCAAAGACTGTTGAACCGACAACAAGGGGATAGCTAAAAATCGAGTGCATGCCAAGTTCTATAGCGAAGACCTGGCTTCCGGGAAAGCGTTCATCCTGGGCAATGTCGTTCGAGACGGTTGGTTGACGACGACGCAGAGTAAAACCGATAATGGAGTTATCGGTAAGCATCAGTTTGAGGTTCACCAGCTTTTGTAAGGCTTCGGGAGACAGGCCATGCTGGGCATCCAGCCGTAATCGGCCCGAATGCCGGTCAATCATGACAATGGCGGATGCCACATTCAAGGCCTTCGCGATATCATCCACGATGCGATACAAAATGGTGGCAAGGTCCATTTTCGAGGTCAGCGCGCTGGAGACTTTGTGCAGTTCCTGGCGCTGTCGGTCTTGAATTTCAAGATTACCACCAACCTGGGCGTTTTCAATGGCAGCAGCCAGGACACGTGCGACGGCAGGGATCAAGCGCACCACGCGCTCATCGTTGTAGACCCCTCTTTCAATACTGCCCAGTTCAAGCGAGCCAAGTACGCGATTCCCAATTATTAAGGGCGCAATCAAGGTCGAGTGGAGGTGAGGGTATTCGCTCAGTGCATCTCCACATTCGGAAGGGGTGCCATCCAGGCCGTCTTGATAGGTGTGTATTGCCATTTCGAGGGCATCATCGGCTGGTGAGGCGTGCGTGGGAACAGGATTGAGTGCATCCTCGTCCGGTTCTGTTCTTACGTCGGTACGCAAGATGCGTTCGAGCATCGAGTCCGCCAATGGATGCTGGTGATAGTGTGAGACCCATTCGCCTGTCTCGCGAGTGCAGACAACGACGCGAACTGCCTGGCGATCATGACGTAACAACACTATGCCGAAAAGATCGAATGGGATGATTGGCGCTAATTCTGTAGCTAAAAGGGCATAGTCAGACTTTGTTCCACGCACACTCGAGACTATGCGTACAACACGATCTACAAGCGAAATGATATCTTCTTGTTGTGGTAGCGTCTGTATTTTCGCCTCCATCAAAACCCCCTGTTCGGACGCAATAAATAAGGTCCTTTCCACAGCCTGGCCATACTCTCTGACAAACGATCGGCTTAAACACATCAACACACGATATGACATTGTAGCACAGAATGCATTACAATGTTAGTACATACGCGAAATTCTATCAGGGTTTAGGGGTTCAATAGCCAAATGGTACTTGAAGAGTATAGCACAAGAGGGCAAGGGTGTAACAGCTTCCCACCCTGTTTCTCGTATCATTGTTCAGTCCCTGGGATGTAGCGATAATCGCATCTCTACGACGATGCATAGCCTGTCAATTCAACGTAGCCCTCGCCATTTATATTGCTTCCACCGCTTTGGCCCTGGATGCTCACAGCGCCCTCCCAATAGCTGTTGCCCGTTGATTGATACGCCACCAGCTCCTGGTTCTTCAGTTCAGGTAAGAGGGTCAGCGAAGCATGCAATTGTGGATCATTGATGGTAAGTCTCCAGCCAGAGGGATAATTCGCTCGCGTAGCCTGGCTCCGCCAGTGATCGAGTATCGATACGTGCAGTGCACTTGCCGGCAACAACACCTCTCCCGCATCGGGTTGGATATAGCCAATATAGGTTGAGATGATCTTCCCAGTGGCATCGCGAATGAGGTATAACATCAATTCGGTGTTGTTATTGAGTTGGATACTGAACCAGTCCCAACCTCCGCCGCCAAGTGTGATGAAATTCCCCCATTGATGATCCATCCAGGCCTCACCTGTAACGGTTTCGGGCTGACCGTGATCGATGAGCGTGCCAGAGAGCACCATCCTTGTAC
>VBHV01000020.1 GCA_005881995.1 Chloroflexota bacterium
CCCCGCCCTTACAATGACTACGGATGAATCGCCTCCCCAGGCTCATCTTCAACCAAGTCGCTTATCTTTAAATTACTGCTATTGCCCAGCATTATCAGGCACATCCTCAATTAAATCTGCTGTTGGTACCCCTAGAGCTTTAGCTAGACGTTCAAGAATAGGAAGAGTGGCACTATAGGTTGGATCATCGTAAATGCGCTTAACTGTTTTATAGGACACATCTGCAACTCGCGAGAGCTTCCCCATGCTCATCCCTTTTTGTTTGGCTATTTCTTTCACACGCAGACGTACCATGATTCTCCTCACGCTTGTTTTGTCCGATTGTACCAGCCGGACTCCCTTGACAAAACTACCCTACCTATGGGACTATGTATAGGGGAGTCAAATCAGGGTACCCTATTCTGTCAATATCGGTAAGTGAAGGGAGAACTTGAGCATGATGCTGCGGCAATTACGAGAAAAATATGGACTATCTGTAGAAGACATCGTGCGGATAACAGATTTAAACCGCACTGTTGTCGAACGCATTGACACAGGCAAACCGGTCAAGCCCAACGAGGCTATGAAAGTCCGCCTCAGCCTCACCCTCGCGCTGAATATCCCGCTGCCCAGTTCCATTCTCCATATAGCTCTCATTGAGGCTGATACAGATAGAGAGAAAATTTAATGCGGGGAGCGAGCTATGCCCGAAATCAACTACTCTGAACTGAAACCGGGCGCGATCATTGTCTATCACCTTCGACCCGAACAACTGCCAACGGACCCCATGAGGGATTGGCGGGGAAAAGTGAAAAGCGTGTACGACTCTTGTAACGGAGTAAGGGTAGAGGTCCTCAATGAAGGGTTTGAGGGAGAAGAGGAACCGGTGTATTTTCAACAGATTGTCAGGATAGAACACGCAGAGCGCATCGTGAGCAATCTGTAGGGGTGGGAGCGTGTCCCTGCCCTGGGAATGCCAAACCTCCAGCATTTTCCCCGTCGGCTATACTTTACGTAGATGCTGCTCGCCCTCCCTCATGCCCATCCACACTTCTCTACCAGAAAGGAACCTACCCATGAACCACGACACCAACCCTGACCCCGTTTCCAACTCTCCCACCTCCTCACGGTTGCATGGTAAACCTCAACCATTCAAAAATAATACCGCGCAAAATGAGCGGTATTTGCACGGTATTGTAACCAATGTTACACCTTCAATTCACCAACACAGCCACACCAGCCAACCAAACCCCCATACTTGCTCAAGAGCAGCCAGCATGGCTATAGGAAGTATCTGCTGGTGAACCGGAATTATGCCGTGTGCAATAGTTAATGTTCATCATCGCGTTCCTACATTATACCCTGAAAGACGGGGTTCAGTAGAAACGAGTCTAGCCAGTGCAACGGAAAAAATCCTATCGACGGCGTTGGCAAAACCCCCCTTCATGAGATACAGTGTAGTAAGGAAACGACCTGACGATCTGTGCAGGCAGGACGAAAGGGGAACACGGGTTTATGTCATTCGATATATTTCAGCTGGATAGCCGGGTTGCGTTGATCACAGGTGGGAATCGGGGATTGGGATTTGTGATGGCTAAGGCATTGGCCGGAGCAGGAGCCGATGTGGTGGTAACAAGCCGCCAACTCGAGAAAGCCCGGCAGAGTGCTGGCGCCATTGCAGCGGCGACAGGACGACGGACGATGGGACTCGCGGTCGACGTGACTGACGCGCAACAGGTTGAAGCTATGGTTCAGTCCATCATATCAGCATTTGGACGCATTGACATCCTGATCAACAACGCCGGAATCAACATCCGCAAACCTATCGAGGAGTTTGACGAGGCGAGTTGGGACCTGGTTCAGGAGACCAACCTGAAAGCACCTTTCCTCTGCTCGCGAGCGGTGGCTCGCCACATGAAGGAGCAGCGCTCCGGTCGGGTGATAAATGTCGCTTCCATGCTGGGATTAGTGGCCTTGCCGGAGCGAGGTGCCTATTCCTCTAGCAAGGGAGGACTTATTCAGTTAACAAAGGTTTTGGCATTGGAATGGGCCTCTTATAACATTACGGTCAATGCGTTATGCACCGGCCCGTTCGCTACCGAGCTGAATACTGCCGTGATGAACAACCCACAGGCGAACCAGTTCTTCCTCGATCACATTCCCCTGGGCCGCTGGGGCCAACCCGAGGAACTTGGAGGAGTGATCGTCTTTCTCGCCTCGGATGCCTCCAGTTTTATGACAGGGGCAACATTAGTCGTTGATGGAGGCTGGACTGTTGAGTAAGCGGGCAGTATGGCATCCTTCTCGTGGCCTTTGCTGATCATCTTCTTCATCTTGCAGCGCTACATTGTTGAAGGATATAAGCAAAGCGGACT
>VBHV01000365.1 GCA_005881995.1 Chloroflexota bacterium
ATCTGAAGAGTACGCGGCCCGAAATCAAGGTGATTGTGCTCACCACTTTCGATGATGACGAGGATGTCTTCGAGGGTTTACGCGCGGGTGCGATTGGATATTTGCTCAAGGACGTTGCCTCGGAAAAACTGGTGGAGGCGATTCGGGCGGTTGCCCGAGGCGCAGCGTTCTTACAGCCATCTATTGCCGGGAAGGTGATCGCCGAGTTCGCGCGCCTGTCGCCCTATCTCCCTCCCCAGGCCCAACCTCTGGTTGAACCTTTGTCTGAACGCGAACTCGATATTCTTCGCCTCTTAAGTCAGGGGGCCAGTAATAAAGAGATTGCCGATGACCTCGTTATTACGGTGGGAACGGTGAAGAACCATGTGACAAGCATCCTGGCAAAGCTGGGGGTACGTGACCGCACACAGGCAGCGCTCAAAGCAAAAGAGCTGGGCATCATGTAAGTCTTTCCCACCAGAGGTCATAGCAGGTCATAGAGGAGACCATGACCTCGAAAGATGACTTCTGCCACCTCCCTAGCACTCGCCGTTGGCCTATACTCTCTTCAGAAGATAGATCAACCGGTTGCTTTGCCAACCGGCAAGAACAAGAGAGAGAGCCAATGTTCCATCCAAACACTGTTTCATCATCGCCTGGCAAGTCTGTACTCCTGCGCAGTATTCTGCGCCTGCTCATCGTGAATGCTGCCATTCCCTATGCCTGCTATACGCTGTTGAAAGCCAATCACGTCTCTGATGTGACTGCTCTTGGCATAGCGGCAATTGCACCAGCCCTCGAAGCCCTGGTTGGTGTGCTGCGCAGTCGCCAGGTGAACATCATCTCGCTGTTTGCCCTCGGCGGTCTCCTCGTTGGGATCATCACCACGCTCCTGGGAGGAGATCCACGGGTAGTCGTGCTTCGCGAATCGTTCTTTACCGGCGTGCTTGGTCTCACCTGCTTCGTGTCTCTGCTTTTCCCACGCCCGCTCATGTTCTCCGTTGGTCGCACTTTGATCGCGGGAAACGACCCGGCGCATATTGCTCGCTATAACCAGCTCTGGCAGAACCCGTCGGTGCGTCACACAGCTCGTGTGTGCACGCTTGTCTGGGGAGTCGTCTATAGCGGTGACTTCCTCCTCCACCTGCTGCTGGTCTCTACCCTGCCGCTGGCAGCTGTAGTCGCCACTGGCCCGCTGCTCACAGGAGGCCTGATTGGAGTTGCTTTGCTCTGGACATTTGCTTACCTGCGCAAAGCGCGGCAACGGGTGCAGGCGATGCAACTGAACGCTACTCATGAAGCCGGAAAGGCTCCTTCTGATGGCGACAGGCAGTCTGTCACGATGGTACGCTAGTGGCACTTCCTCGAAGGACACATGGAGGAAACCTATGGATGATCAATTTGCCACTGCTCAGAAGATGCGAGAGGCACTACGGACAAGACGTGTTTCCGCGCAGGAATTGCTGGAATGGCATCTGAAACGTATCAAGCGCTATAATCAAGAGATCAATGCAATTGTGGTTCTTACAGAGGAACAGGCTTGCCAGCGTGCGGCTGAAGCTGATGCCGCTCTCGCCAGAGGGGTCTCTCTTGGGCCGCTGCACGGTTTGCCAGTCACGATCAAAGATTGTATCGAGGTAGCTGGAATGCCCACAACTGCGGGAGTACCGCAGCGGACCCACACAATTTCTACCACAACTGCTCCTGTCGCGCAAAGTATCCTGGATGCAGGGACAGTCTTGCTAGGGAAGACGAATCTTCCTCCTTACGCGACTGACTGGCAGACCAGTAATCCGCTCTTTGGTCGTACCAACAATCCCTGGGATCTCACGCGCACTCCGGGCGGGAGTACCGGCGGAGGAGCCGCTGCTCTGGCCGCGGGACTGACGGCACTCGAATTGGGCAGTGACCTCGCCGGCTCGCTGCGCATCCCGGCTGCTTTCTGCGGAGTGTACGGGCATCGTCCCAGCGAAACGGCAGTCCCACGCAGCGGGCATATCCCTGGCTCGCCCCTGGAAAACCCCGCTGTGGTGATGAACGTCATGGGTCCGCTTGCCCGCAGTGCTGCAGACCTGGAGATGGCGCTCTCCATCATTGCCGAGCCTATTGTTGGCGAACGGGTGGCCTGGCAGCTCCAGTTTCCGCCGCCGCGCCACACCCGCCTGGCCGATTTCCGGGTTGCCATTCTGCCACCTGTCCCCTGGCTGCCGGTTGATGGGGAGATTCTTTCCGCACTCGACGACCTGGCCGCGCGTTTGCGCCATATGGGAGTGCGAGTAGAGGAAATCAAGCCAGAGGGCTTCGACCTGTGGAAGCACCACGAAGCCTATTGCCAGCTCCTGAGTGCCATCATCTTTGCTGATGTGAGTGCAGAGGAGCGTGCCCAGATCGTTGAATTGCTCAGGCAGTCGCCTGATCCATTTGCTGGTGCGCAAGAGGCAGGGGTGAGTGCGCCAGTTTCCCAGTTCCTTGCGATGCTTGAGCAACGAGAATGCTACCGTGCGCTTTTCCGTGAGTTCTTCGGCGACTTTGATGTTTTGGTAGCTCCGGTCACAGTGACCTCCGCTTTTAAACATATCAGCGATCAGATTCCAAGGGTTAAGCGTACCATTCAGGTGAATGGGAGAACGGTTCCCTATACCCTTCTTCCGGTGTATGCGGGCCTCGCGACGTATAGCGGGTTGCCAGCAACTGTCTTTCCCTGGGGAAAGACAC
>VBHV01000366.1 GCA_005881995.1 Chloroflexota bacterium
GGCTTCTTCCTGCTCTTCACCCTCAATGTGAACTCAACCTTACTGGATACCATCTGGCGTGGCCTTATCATCGGCGCTGGTATGGGCATGTGCTTCCAGAGCTTCCCGAACATTGCGCTCTCCGAAGTGCCACGCGCCAAACTTGGTGTGGGCAGCGGCGTCTTCAACACCTTCCGCCAGATTGGTTTTGTACTGGGCGTCGCCATCCTGATCAGCCTGTTCGTCGGGCAGATTCAGACGAACATCACCCGAGCGAGCAACAATGCCATTCAAATTGTGCAGAATGACACTGCCATTCCCGCGCAGTTTCGCCCGCTTATCATCAACGGCCTCAAGCAGTCTGTGAACAATGCGGGCAATAGCCAGCAGCTCAGCTCGCAAAATGTCGATCTGACCCAATTCGCCAATAACGCTCCACCGCAGTTTAGAGCGCAGGCCAGAGCCAGTCTGAAGGCGCTTGGCGATAAAATCACGGCTGAGTTCCAAAAAGGTGTGGTGCAATCATTTACCGCCACGTGGTTAGCTGCAGCCTTCGCTGCTGTGGTAGGCGTTCTGCTCACGTTCTTTACGCTGGTATCGCGTCGCAAGCGGGGAAGCCTGGTACCAAAGAGCGAATCTCATGAAGAAGTGGATGTACCTGCTGTCCTGTAATTAATTGGAGGGACGCGATTCTGAGAAAAGAGCAAACATATGCAAAAAGATAGTATCCAGGCACCGCTGTCAAACCAAACAGTGGAAACTGAAACGCCGGCCATTGAAGTCAAAGACCTCACCAAAACCTTTGGCTCGTTTCGTGCCGTCGATCACCTCTCGCTGAGCGTGCGACGAGGAGAGATCTTCGGACTGCTGGGGCCTAATGGATCGGGCAAGACCACCACCATCAATATGATTAGTGGCCTGAGTCATCCCACGAGCGGTGAGGTGCGCGTTATGGGCTACGATGTGCGCCACAATTCGCGCCAGGTGCGCCAGATACTCGGTTCCGTTCCCCAGGAAACCGCGCTCTACGAAGAGCTCTCGGCGTGGACAAACATGGATTTCCATGCCGACCTCTTCGGTATTCCACGCAAGGAAAAAAAGGAGCGCATCACCCGCCTGCTCGAACTCGTGCAACTGCTGGACCGCAAAGATTCGCGCGTCAGCACCTTCTCCGGTGGCATGAAACGCCGACTTGCCTTAGCACGGGCACTGCTGCATGACCCCCAACTCATCTATCTCGACGAACCGACCCTGGGTGTCGATGTGCAGGCCCGCCGCGCTATCTGGGATTACATCCTCTCGCTGCGCGATCAGGGCAAAACGGTTTTGATCACCACCAACTACCTCGAGGAAGCCCAGGCGCTGTGCGAAAGACTGGCGATCATCGATCGCGGGAAACTGATTGCCGTTGATACGCCCGAACATCTCAAACAAACCTACGGCGGCAGCGTCATCGAAGTGGAGACCTCGCAGCCAAGCGAGGCGACGGACGCTATACGCGGGTTGTCCGGTGTCACAGATGTAAAGCAGGATGGTACCCATTTGAAGATCGCCACTCAGGGTGTCAACAACGTCGTCGCGGATGTGATCAATATTCTTTCTCAGGAGAATGGTGTCAAAGATATCGCCATCCGCGAACCCAACCTCGACGAAATTTTTCTGCTGTTGACGGGAACAGCATTACGCGACTAGAGGGGAATAGACACATGTCTCAAGAACCAGGCTATACCTTGCGGGTCATCTGGGCCTGTATGAAAAAGGACATCAAGAGTGCCTTGACCGAACGCGTGTTTACCATTCTCAGCATCTTTGTCCCTGTCAATATCCTGATCCTGCTCAGCCTCTTCGTTCTGTCAGGCGGCCAGGCGCCAACCGCGGTGGTCATGAATGATACCGGCGCCTACGCGCAAAAATTTTATGATGCCATGAGCCACGCCCACTCGTTCCGCCTGCAAGTCGCCAGCGCGAGCGATGCGCAAAATTTGATCACGACAGGGAAGATCGTTGCCGTCGTAACTATCCCCGCCGATTTTGATGCCCGCATCCAGCAGAATCAACCCGTGCAGGTGGATGTACAGATCAACAACCTG
Organism: Chloroflexota bacterium; assembly: GCA_005881995.1. Next base: position 2,070 of record VBHV01000366.1, read on the forward strand.
AATACCGATTTCACCAACGATATTCGACGCGCCGTGCCGCTTTCCATCACCTCGTTCTATGCGAAGGCGTTTCCCAACCTGGTCAATGTTATCCCCCACGAGACCGATCTTCAGCTGCAGGATACCGACTACATCCCTTACCTGACGGTCTCGATTCTAGTTGTCGGACTGGTGCTCGGTGGCATCCTGCAATCCGGCACGGCTACCGCGCGTGAGTATGAGAACGCTACCATCAAAGAGCTACTCCTTTCGCCCGCCAGTCGCTGGTCTGTAGTTGTAGGCAAGATGCTGGGCGCGCTTGTAATGAGCCTTGCTTCGATCATTGTAGTGCTTGGTGTACTCATTTTCATAATCGGCGTGCGGCCTACCCACTGGGATGAAGTGATCGGCTTTACGCTGCTCTCCATCATTATCTTTATTGCCTTTGGAACGCTCCTGGGTACGCTCCTGAAAGTGCGCCAGCCGGTCATCGCGCTCTCCTTCGGTATAGCGATCCCCCTGTTCTTCTTAAGCGGCGCGTTTGGTCCGATTTCCTTTTCCACTCCGGCCATTCAGGTGATTGCCCAGGCGTTTCCTATCTATTATGCCATTGTGTTGCAGCAGCACGCGTTCCACAACTTCATCCTCAACACTTATGGCATAAGCACCAACGCCTTGATCCTCGGCGCTTACGCGCTGGGTCTGATCATCCTGACATCGATAGTGCTGCGACGCAGTACCCTGGTGCATTAGTTTAAAGTAATGAACGGAGGAGCAACAAGATCAATGATACTCGCATTTTTTCGCGCAATCTGGGTCATTCTCAGAAAAGATATCCGTATCTGGCTGCGCCAGCCCTCCATTATTGGCGCGACCTTGATACCTCCCATCGGTTTCTTATTAGTCGGCGCTCTGGGTGCAGCCGCCGTTGGGCGCAGCCCGGTCGCTCTTGTTACGCTGGACCAGGGAGCGAAAGGGCAGCAGATGGCCAGGATAATTCACGATGCTGATGTCTTCCGTATCACCGACGCTACGCCATCCCAGGCGCAATCGATGCTCACTAATATCGACGTAGTGGCCATCATCACCATTCCCGCCGACTTTACCAGGCGCGTCGACACCCATGTGAGCGCGCCCATCGATGTCACCGTCAACAACCTGAACCTG
>VBHV01000367.1 GCA_005881995.1 Chloroflexota bacterium
CCCTTTGGCCTGTTAGCGGCGATTGGCGCTGCTGCGCTGGCAGGTCTCATGGTGGGGCTCTTTAACGGTTGGGTTATTGCCTGGCTCCGAATACCGCCGTTCCTTGCGACACTTGCGATGCTACTCGCTGCTCGCGGCATGGCACTGGTTCTTGCGAAGGATGCGACGGTCAGTGTGAATGCTACGTCCGATTGGGCTGGACTCAGCCAGGGTATTTTGTTTGGTATTCCACTTCCGGTCTTTTTGCTCCTGGCATATGCTATTGGTTCGATTGTGCTCAACTTAACCCGTTTTGGTCGCCACGTCCTGGCGATTGGGGGCAACGAGGAAGCGGCTCGTCTGATGGGTCTACCCGTTGAGCGTATCAAGCTGGCGGTGTATGCGATCAGTGGTGTACTTGCAGGGCTGGCTGGCGCATTGTTAGCAGGACAGACCTTCACTGGATCACCAAACGAGGCAGTAGGCTGGGAACTGACGGCCATCGCCGCGGTGGTTGTCGGTGGCACACTCCTGACTGGCGGCATGGGCTCGGTCTGGGGATCGCTGGTAGGAGTATTGTTGCTGGGCCTGGTCTTCAATATCTTAAACTTTGAGAATGGATTTGGCTTCATAAGCCTGGGTGTATCCTGGCAATCGGTTATTCGTGGAGTCTTCCTGCTTATTGTCGTACTCGTGCAAAGTCGCCTGACCCGCGCTAAGAAAGTGCGGTTAGGGCAAGAGCCGTCTGGCCCTTAAGAAAACAAACAGTCAC
>VBHV01000368.1 GCA_005881995.1 Chloroflexota bacterium
AGCAGGACAACCTGCTTGCGGACCTGGAGCGCAGCATGCTACCGGACTTTCGGGTCCCGTCCCAGCGCGACTTCTTCGAGATGCTGCGTGCCCACCTGCAGGAGGGACTCTTTGCCGACCCCGCCTACGGAGGCAACCGCGACAAGCGAGGTTGGAAATTCCTGGGTCATCCAGGAGTCTGGTTCGAGAACTCGGCCGAAGAGAACCTCGCGACCGAGCCGGTTACCAAGGGTGGTGTCGTTCAGTCGCTGGAGGACGTGGGCTACAGTCTGGAGGGCGCTCCGCGCGAACCTACAGAGATACCAGGCTACGACCCGCAGAA
>VBHV01000369.1 GCA_005881995.1 Chloroflexota bacterium
GCATGTGCACGAGAAGTATGGCGAGAAGGCCCTGCCGGATGGGCACATGCTGGTTGACTGGCCGATAGGCTACGACGACCTGGAACCATATTACACGCAACTGGAATACCAGATCGGCGTCGCGGGCAATGAAGACAATCCGTTCATTTCGCGCAGCAAGCCCTATCCCTTGCCGCCGCTCCGGCCTTTCGTCAAGAGCGAAATATTCCGCAAGGCCACTTTGGCGATGGGGCTGCATCCCTATCCCACACCAGTCGCTGTCAACAGCGAACCCTATAACGGGTACCCTGCTACCACCTACTGTGCCTGGAGCGGTGGGTTCGGTCCTTTCAATGACGAACGGTGGCACCCCGGCCTGACCTCAGTACCCGAGGCTCTTGCGAGCGGCAACTTCGATCTCAAGACCTACTGCCGGGTCGTCCGCGTCCTCACCGATGGTGATGGAAAAGCCTACGGCGTCGAGTACATCGACCGCAATGGGAACATGCATGTACAGAAGGCTCGCACGGTTATCCTGTGCAGCTACACGTTTGAAAATGTGCGGTTGATGGTGCTTTCCGGTGATACGAAGCATCCCAACGGGCTTGGGAACAACACGGGACAGGTCGGCAAGTACTTCATGACCAAGATGTGGGCTGATGTTTACGGCTTCTTCCCGGATATCGTCTTCAATGCGCATACCGGGCCGGCGGCGCAAATGTGGGGCCTGGATGACTTTGTGGCAGAGAACTTTGATTCGTTCGCGCATGGGTTCGTCGGTGGGGCCACTCCTAACATCGAGAACCAGCACTTACCAATCCAGATCAGCCGCGATGGCTTGCCCTCCGATGTCCGGCGCTGGGGGAAGGAGTACAAAGATCATCTCCGCAAGTGGCAGCACATCTGTCCCGTTCGCCTTCAGCCCGAATCGCTGTCTTACCGCACCGACTTCCTTGACCTTGACCCTCGCTATCACGACCGCAGCGGGCTTGGTCTGCCCCTCATCCGCATCACCTTTGATTTGCGTCAGAACGAGAGATGCCAGCTCGAATGGATGGGAGCCAAGGCCGAAGAGGTCCTGCGCGTCATGGGCGCGACCAGGACCTGGCGGGGTCCGCATTTGCGCGGTGTGTGCAGCAGTCATGGCCGCGGTGGCTGCCGGATGGGCGAAGACCCCACTTCTTCGGTGGTTGACCCTGATTTGCGTGTCCATGACACGCCCGGTCTGTACGTCTTTAGTGGGGCGGTGTTTCCCACCTGTCCGGGTGTCAACCCAACGCTGACGATGTGGGCGCTCTGTTCGAGGGCAGCCGAGCATCTGGTGCAGCGTTTGCGCAATGGGGAAGAATAATGAGAGGTAA
>VBHV01000370.1 GCA_005881995.1 Chloroflexota bacterium
AGCTCATCGGCATGGTCAGCCGTCGTCTGATGCGGGTCGTCTTGTGGCTGCTGCTGGCGAGCGTTTTTGTGTATCCTGGCGTCGTGGGGCTGCACATCATCGCGACGACTGTTCCGCTGACCGAACACGAGCTTCTCTTTCTGTCTGCTGGATTGCTGCTGCTGAGCCTCTGGCTTTTTCCTCTGGCCTGGACGAGAGTGCGCGACATGGGCGATCAGGTCTTGTACCGCGATTTCTACCAATATAACCGCTCCCTACGCGAGCTGAGTACCACGCTCACCCGTTTCCAGGGGCTGGAGCAGATCAGCGCCTTTGCCTTGCCGCGCCTGGCGCACCTGCTCAATGCCACCGAGATCGCCTTGCTCGTGCGTCCCTCCATGCGAACACCGCTCTGCTGCGGGACGGAGGAGAACCCACCCTGGCAGATCTATCGCCAACCGGTGGTGGCGCCGGGCCTTCCGAGCGAGCGGCTGATCAGGATTGCCCAACTGGCCCTCACGCACCGAGAACACCCAGCCGATGAACCACTCCTCCTGGACGGCCTCCTGCTACTGGCATTGTATGCTGGTGAGCAGCTTTCCGGCTTCCTCTGTCTGGGACCCAAACACAATCTCGAGCCCTACACTCGCCAGGATACCAGTTTTCTGGCAACGCTGGCGGCGCAGCTTGCGGTGCTGGAAGTCAATAGCCGCTACCTCGCGCAGGCGCAAGACGACGCACAGCGCCTGGCCGCCCTCAACCACCGCGTCGTCTCAGCCCAGGAAGAAGAACGCCGGCACCTCGCGCTGGATCTGCACGACGAGGCGCTGCAGCAAGCGATGCTGGTGGTGCGCCAGCTCTCGGACGCCAGCACAATGACGGAGGTCGCCGAGGTGATGCCGCTCGCCCGTTCGGTCATGGAGAGCCTGCGCCACCTGTGCCTCGAACTGCGCCCGCCGCTGCTCGATGAGCTGGGACTGGAGGAGGCGCTGCACTGGCTGGCACAACAAACCGGGCAGCGCAGCAAAACGAGTGGGGCCAGCCTGCACATTCGAGTCCGCTGCCACAACGCAGATCAGCCACGCCTGCCTGCCGGTGTTGAGCTGGCGCTCTACCGCGTCGCGCAGGAGGCGCTGTCCAACGCGTTCAAACATGCCGGAGCCAGCGAGGTCGTCGTCCGGCTCCGCCGCAGCCGCAGCGGTACGGCAGCCCTCCTGATTGCCGACAATGGACGCGGCTTTCGGCGGAATCAGCCGGTCAAGGACCGCTTAGGGCTGGTCGGCATGCAAGAACGCGTGCTGGCAATAGGCGGGAGCTTCCAGATGCGCACCAGTCCCGGGCGAGGAGTGATAGTGCGCGCGGTGTACATCCAACCGGCAGCGGGCGCCATCGAGGAAATGGGACAGGATCGGCGCTCGGCCGTGTTCATGTGGGAAAGGAGTCGAGGACTATGCCTGACGACCAGAACCCTCCAATGGAGGGCAATATCACCATTGTGCTGGTAGATGACCACACCATGATGCGCGAAGGGACGCGGCGGTTACTGGAAGAGGACGCAGAGTTGCAGGTCATTGGCGAAGCAGAGCAGGGGACGGAAGCGGTCGCGCTCTGCCAGCACCTGAGGCCGCGCGTCGTGGTGCTGGACATTGCCATGAAAGGGATGAACGGCTTCGGCGTCGCCCAGGCGTTGCTCGCGAACCAGGAGTCGAAGCCGGAGATTCTCGTCCTGACCGCCTACGATCAGTTAGCCTACGTGCGAGCCATGCTCAAGCTGGGGGCCAGGGGCTACTGGCTCAAAAGCGCACGCGGCAGTGAGATTCGCACCGCCGTCCACGAGGTCGCAGCGGGGCGATCCAGTCTCGCGCCGGACGTCCGCCAGCGGCTGCAAGAGGAGGAAGAGGCGGTTCCCCTCCCCGACCAGGAGCCGCTGACCGTGCGCGAAAGGGCGGTCTTGCACCTCGTCGTTCAGGGGTTGCGCAACATCGACATTGCCCAGCACCTGAGCATCTCAGTCAAAACCGTTGAGACCCACCTGACCAGCATCTACAGTAAATGCGGCGTCCAATCCCGAGCAGAAGCCATTGCGTTTGCCCAGCGACACAGCTTGCTGTTGGAGGGGAACTCCTCCCCTCTCGATCAGAGGACAGAACATACGAGCGGGCAGCCCCCGCTTGCAGAAAAACGGCTCTGAGGATGCCCACCCATCGGCTCGACGGTCGCAGGAAGAGAGAGTTTCTCATCCTTTGCTCCTCAGAGGCCGTACTTAGCAATGGAAGTGTTCGATCAGTGTGTTGCTATCAGCATGACCCACGGCCCAGACATCATGGGCTGAGGTCGCTGCCACTGCCAAAAGTTGGGTGTTAAACGAACCTGGACTGGGGCTCTTCACGACGCTCCATTGTTTGCCGTCCCACTGCTCGGTTAGCGCCTGGAACACATTGTTGCTGTTGTTGTGGCTACCCACGGCCCAGACATCATGGGCTGAAACCGCTGCCACTCCGCTAAAGGTGGGACTTGTCCCGACGTTGGGGCTCTTGACGACCTGCCAGTTCGTGCCATTCCAGTGTTCGACTAAGGTCTGGATGGAGCTGCCATTGAATGTGTAGCCCGTCGCCCAGATATCATTGGCTGAAACCGCCGCCACACCCCGAAGGTCGTCACCTGAGCCAGGGCTGGGGCTCTTCACCACACTCCAGCTCGTGCCGTTCCAGTGCTCGATCAGCGTCTGCTCAACTGGACCATTTGCCGAATTGCGTGTGATGAACCCTACGGCCCAGACGTCGGTAGCTGAGACCGCCGCCACACTGAAAAGCTCGTTGTTCATTGAGGCAGGGCTAGGGCTCTTCACCACACTCCAGCTCGTGCCGTTCCAGTGTTCGGTCAGTGTCTGCGTAACCCCAGTGGTGTTGACGTAGTATCCGACGGCCCAGACGTTGGTGACTGAGACCGCGGTTACTGCATACAGGCTGTTGTAGATCGAGCCAGGGTTGGGGCTCTTCACGATCTGCCAGTGCGCGCCATCCCAGTGCTCGATCAGTGTCTGCCCGTGACTCATTTGGCTGCCAGAGGTACCCACGGCCCAGGCATCAGTGGCTGAGACCGCCGCCACTCCGCTCAGGCCACTGGGCACGACGTTCGGATTGGGGCTGGGTACGACGCTCCATTGCCCGCAGGAAGTGGAGCTGAACAGGTTCTGGAAAACCTTCCCGCTCGAGGGAGCGGCCTTTGCCTCTATCGTTGCGAACGACAG
>VBHV01000371.1 GCA_005881995.1 Chloroflexota bacterium
TCCACGAGAACATCTATCAGACCAGGAAGCAAGCCAACTTGAGGTCTTGATTAAAGATACCCTACTTGATGATACTGTCATGAAAGTAGGAAGAACCATTTGTTTTCTTTCAGGAGTACAGTTAGAGCGTTATTTTAGGTGCAAGGACTTTCAGATTTTGCCCGTTCCTGACCATGCACCAAAGAGTTTACAAAATTGTCCTTTCTTGCTAGAATTTTCCTATCCAGCCTCTTCTCATTGGATAGTAAATGGAATCCGAAGGCAAGCAACTGAACAAAAATACCTCATGTTACTTGGTCTTTTCTTGACTACACAAATCCAACAAAATCCTCCATTATCTCCCTATCGCTGGACAATGGATAGGGAGTCGAAAGTTGAGGAGCGGTGTTATGGATACACATATGTGGCATATGATACGGTGAGCGATGCTTTTAGTGATACTACGCCCTATCAAGCTGCTGATCTCATCCCTCACCAACTCTATTACGGTACCATGTTGGCAGCACTCACTGTTTGGAGTGCTGCTAATTTAGAGCTTCAAATCCCTGCGAGCTTATGTGCTTCCTTTGAAAAAGTAGGCAGACTGAGTGACATAGACTATGAAAAATTTATGAGAGCCTGTTATTACTTTCACCAAGCACAACAGCTATGGAGTTCATCCCTCTCTTTTTCACTGATTGCCCTTGTTACAGCTATTGAGTGTTTAGCAGGAAAGAATAAGGAAAAATGCAAAACATGTGGTCAAGACATTGTTGCTTCTTCAGAACGTTGTATAATATGCGATCAGCCACAATTTCAGGTGACCAATCATTTTAAAAAGTTTGTTGAAACCCAGTATCCAGCAATGACCCAGTTTCCAGAGGCAATGGGCCTGCTCTATAAAACGAGATCAAATTTAGTTCATGGTTCTGAAATTTTGTTGAAAGACTCTCAACCTTGGCTATCATTTATGAACAACACAAAAGCTCTGCAACAATATGATGTTCATGGTCAGGCATACTTAATAACCAAAATCGTGCTCTTAAACTGGTTACATAGTAGGTCAGTGTAAGCCTTAACTAAATCTCTCCCTGAGTCCTAGAACAAAATAAATTACCCTCAACTCGCTTTGCAGATCAACTTGTGGGGCTGTCGATTTGCCCACGCGATGCGCAACGAGCTGCTAACCGGTAGCGAACAAGGATAAAAATGTGCCTCTTTGAGAAGGAACAATCAGCTCCATTCCTTCAAGGAGGCACCTATGACTAGTATCGCTGATGGATCGGTGCGTATCCAGACCTCTTCGGAGTGTGCTGCCTCGCCCCCTTCCTGGTTCGGAGAAGTCGTGCTGATGGCGGCGCATCTGCGCAAGCACGACGTTCTGGGCAAGATCGCTGAGCACGTGCGTTTTGCACGGCGGCGCTTCGGGCGCTATGAGGTGATCGATTTTCTCGCCGTCCTCTTCGGCTACGCCATGAGCGGGGAACATACCCTGGAGGCCTTCTACGAACGGCTCCAGCCTTTTGCGGGTCCGTTCATGGCCTTGTTTGAGCGTGACCAGTTGCCTGCCCGTTCAACGCTCTCGCGCTTTTTGGCGGCGTTGACACCGGAACCCGTCGAAGCTCTCCGCACGCTCTTTCTCGATGCGTTCTCATGGCCTTTTTTAACAGCCTCTGCAATCCACCACCTGAATAGTTACTTATATCGATAAATGCAGTACTATGCTACTTTTCCACGAGCCCTCGTAACGAAGTCAAAATAGCCGGTTCTACGTCGTTGAAAAGCAAGCAGCTATTTCCTTAAACCTCCTCGCCCCGCCGCTTCTCCAGCCACTTCTTAATGCTCGCCTCTTTCCCCTGGTGCCCTGGCTCATAGTACCTCCGCCCTTTCAAACTCTCAGGCAAATACTCCTGGACCTGCACAGTGGGGGTCTTTCGGGGTCATCGATCTGCATGTCTTTGTAGTAGTCGTGGGCGTATTGATAATCCTTGCCGTAGTCGAGGTCTTTCATTAGCTGCGTGGGGGCGTTGCGGGTTTTCTGTACGTCTTCCTGCACGCGGCTGTAGGCTTCGTATAAGGCGTTGCTTTTGGGGGCGGTGGCCAGGTGGATGACGGCCTGGGCAAGGGCGAGATTGGCTTCTGGAAGACCCACAAAATGGATTGCCTGTTGGGCTGCCATGCATACTACCAGCGCTTGCGGGTCGGCCATGCCTACATCTTCGGAGGCGAAGCGAATGAGACGGCGTACCACGTATAATGGGTCTTCCCCGGCCTCAATCATGCGTGCCAGCCAGTAGAGGCTGGCGTCGGGGTCGGACCCGCGCAGGGCTTTGTGCAGGGCTCAAGTCTCTGGCGGAGAGGTAAATACCCCTGCTCCTGATAGAGGAAAATGGTCAGAGACGCTCCCTATACTATACAATATATCTGCTCATGTATTTTGCATATGGTTACGAACAAGAAAGAGCACAGCATGCAGAACCATCATCACTCTGATCCCACAGCACAGTTGCAAGGACTTGAGGACTTTGTGCGGAGCGTTACGCAGGAGTGGAGGGTACGGGGAGTGGCTCTGGCGGTCGTTAAGAATAACGAGGTGATCTACATCCAGGGCTTCGGCCAGCGCGATGAGGCGCGAGGTCTGCCGGTCACGAAGCAGACGCTCTTCCCAATTGCCTCCTGCACCAAAGCCTTTACCACAGCGTCCATGGCCATCCTGGCCGACCAGGGGAAACTGGACTGGGATACACCCGTGCGGGAATACCTTCCCAGTTTCAAGCTCTACGACCCCTTTGCGACCGAACGAGCTACCCCGCGGGACCTCGTTGCCCATCGCACCGGCCTGCCACGCCATGACCTGATGTGGTATCACAATCTGACAGCAACCCGCCAGGAACTGTTCGAGCGCTTGCGCTATCTGGAGCCGACAAAGGACTTTCGCAGTTTCTGGCAATACCAGAATTTGATGTATTTGGCTGCTGGCTACCTGGTTGAAGTGCTCTCCGGCCAGAGTTGGGAAGGGTTTGTGCAGCAACATCTCTTCCAGCCCTTGGAGATGAAGAGCAGCAATTTCGATATCGTGCAAACATCCAGGGAGGCCGATGATTTTTCCCATCCCTATCGAGAACTGCGAGATGAGGTCAAAGAGATCCCTTTGTACGCGGCGCAGGCAGCGATCGCACCCGCTGGGGCCATCGTCTCCAATGTGACAGAGATGAGCAACTGGGTGCTGCTGCACCTGAACCAGGGCCTCTACAAAGAGAAACGGATCATTTCTGCACCCCAGGTGAAGCAGATGCATACGCCTCAGATGGTCATGCCGCAGATGAGCCAGTATCCTGAAATGCCCTATGCGAGCTACGCTCTCGGGTGGAGCGTTGAGCCATATCGCGGCTACCCCATGGTCTGCCACAGCGGCGGCATCGATGGCTTCCGTTCGCTGACCACACTCTTTCCCAGGGAACAGATCGGCGTGGTGGTCCTGTCGAATATGGGCCAGTTCAATCTTCCCGAAATGCTTACCTACCATATCTTTGAGCGCCTGCTGAACCTGGATGAGACCTCCTGGAGCGAACGTTTCATGAAGGAGCACCTCAGCTCTAAAGAGGCAGAGCAGGAGGGAAAAGCGCAGAGCGCGGCAAAGCGTATCGTGGGGGCCGGACCATCGCACCCACTCGAATCCTACACCGGAGACTTCGAGCATCCGGGCTACGGCATGCTCTCGGTGACACTCGGAGAGGGCCAGTTGCAGGGAACGTTTAACGGCATCACCATCCCCATCCGGCATTACCATTACGACATCTTCGATTTTGTCTGGGAGATCGGGAATGAAGAACTGAAGGCTTCTTTCCTGACCAATGTCAAGGGCGATGTTGATACGCTGATGGTGCCTTTTGAGCCAACAGGGAACGATATTGTCTTCAAACGTGTGCCAGACAAACGGATGCGCGAGCGAGCTTTCCTTGAACAGTTCGTCGGCGTCTACGAATTCCTGGAGATGCCATTCGTGGTCTTTCTCAAAGACGAGCATACCCTGAGCCTTTCTGTGCCTGGCCAGCCAGACTACGAGTTAACGCCCTACAAGGGGAACGAGTTTCTTGCCAAAGGCCGCTCCGGCATGAGCGTCGAATTTCAGCGCAATGCTTCCGGTACGGTGACAGGGATAGCCGCGACGATGCCCGATGGCGTGTTTCGCGCGTTGAAAAAAGGATAGCTGAGTCAGCCGTTACTAGTCAGAAGAGAAACAATGTATTTGGTGCCTCATAGCTCCAACCAGATTGGTGGTAAAAAGCGCGACGAGTGAGCACTGGCAGAATCCCGCTTGGGCAAACCGCTCTCCGTCTGCTATACTCCTTGGAGAAACTGTCAATAGCGTTCTTCATCGGAGGAGAGTGATGCGTGAACCGCCTAACATTGGAGAGGAACACCTGCGAGCCTGTTTACAGGATCAGTACGGCTTGACCTCTGTTCTGCTTGAGTTTCTGCCCGTGGGGCATGATTACGATGCTGGAGTGTATCATGTGGTGAGCGTGCAAGGCAGAGCGTATTTGCTCAAAGTGACCTCTCGCTTGCTCTACGAACCGAGTTGTCTTGTTCCCGCGTATCTGCGAGATCAGGGGATCACGTCCATCGTGGCTCCTGTTCCTACGACAAGTGGTGCTTTGTGGACGAAGCTTGGAGAGTGGACGGTGATCCTCTACCCCTGGATCGATGGAGAGAGCAGCTTGACAGGGATGACCAATGCCCAGTGGAAAGAGGTGGGAAGCATCTTCCGGCAGATTCACCAGGTCAGGCTGCCCCCTGTGGGCTTTGAGTCACTGCGAAAGGAGCGCTTTGATCCAACGGAGTATGCCCGATGGATAGGTACCTTTGAGGCACAACACGCGCAGGATCAGAGCAGGGCAAGTGCCTCACAGCGCGCTCTGCGCTCCTCCTGGAAGGCACATCAGTCCACGATACACATGGCCGTGACCCATCTGCAAAAGCTGGCAGAGGTGCTCCAGTCGCGAACCTTCCCTTACGTCATCTGTCACGCCGACTTGCATGCCAGCAATCTGATTCGTGATCGAGCAGGCCACGTGTTTGTGATCGATTGGGATGAAGTGATGCTGGCCCCGAAAGAGCGCGATTTCATCTTTATCAGGAAGCCATACGCAGAAGCGTTTTTTCAAGGGTACGCAGATGGAGAGATAGATTGGAGCCTCCTCACCTACTATCTCTGGGAACGAGTCGTGCAAGATCTGATTTACAATGCCCACCACGTGTGTTTTCGGGACGAGTGGGCAGAAGAAACCAGGGCACAGGTCGCGCAGACG
>VBHV01000372.1 GCA_005881995.1 Chloroflexota bacterium
GCATTAATTACGAATGCAGCCTACTTTTATTTGCTCGAGGATTTCAAAAATGCCGAGTTTAATCGCACCACTCTTACATCTTCCTGGCAGCCCACGACAGGGCTTCTTCCTACAGCACAAAGGATGGTAATTCAAGTCCCCGGCTATACTGTGCTTCCTCTCAGTCCGCACTATCCACCCGGCGCAAGCATTACACCGAATGCTCCCGCCTCATCCATAAAAGTGGTCACCCCACAGCCAATCATCACCACAGATAGTTTCATGTTCGGAACCACCACCAATGGATTGGAGCAATTTGGCTGCATTATAGAGATGGACGATGCAGTCGTTGGTATGGCGTGCGACCAGCAAAACACCCCGTTTGGTTTTATTCGTAACGTTTCTGATCCCGTCATAAACGGCCTTCTGCCTCCAGCAATTCAAACGAGTTGGGCTGGCTATATCTACCAGCAGCTTGGCTTATACACCAGTTTCAATAGTGCCCTCGCCGCTTGGGCAGTCATCGCCGCCACCAGTTAAACTACAAACCAGCCTTGCCTCATGCGTAGGGACAATGGGCGGTGTGAGGCAGATGCGGGGGCCTTGTGCTTGTCCTCGTCCTGTTGAGGTAATAATAACAGAACATCATGGCACCCCGACAGAATCGTGATGCCACCAGGGACAAGCACTACGCCAGACCCAACAATTGCTCCTCGATCCTTCGCTTGAGCAAAGGGAGTTCTCTCTTCTCTATTCCTGCTTCTACAAACGAAACGCTACTTAAAAATGCTCAACGGCAGATACGCAGACACAATCCAGTTGGGCGCGTCCACAATCTCGCTGATCTTCAAATCCACCGCCGCGCCGCACAGGCAATACGCCTGCTCGCGCGTCATAGAGTAATTGGCTACCAGGTGATCGATCATATAACGCATGGCCGTCTGCGCGTCTTTGTAAACGTCAGGCCCGTGCGCAGTCGTCACGTAGTATCCACCCTCGTCGGCCACGGTCAGCTTCTTACCGGGAGGCGTGATGAAGCGCAGTTCGGGAATATTCGCGCCTTTCTGCAAAGAAAAGGTCAGCGTCACGCTCATCATTGTCTCGATGCCCGTACCGTTGACCTCCCCATCTCCCTGCGCCGAATGGCAATCGCCGCAGGAGAACAGCGCACCGGGTACCAGCACCGGGAAAAATGCTCTCGATCCCGGTGTGAGATGGCGAATATCAATGTTGCCCGCGTTTTCGCGCGGCGGGATCGTATTAAATCGCCCCGCTTCACGTGGAGCAACGCCCATCACGCCGCAGAACGGCTCGTAAGGGATGCGAATATCTGGCCGGAACTCGCAATCCTCCCCCACTTTATAGAGGTGCAAGTACGGCTCGGTAAAGTCCTCGGCAAGCAGCCCGAAACCAGGAAGCACCGCGTTCCAACCCCAACCCTTGTGCTTGATACTCACGATATCCACCACCAGCGCGTCGCCGGGTTCCGCGCCTTCCACATATACAGGGCCGGTAAGCGGGTGAATGAGTTCAAAATTCAGGTTTCTAACTGCTTCAGATGTAGAGTCCGGGCCAACCTGTCTGGCTGAAGCTTCAAGCGTCTCAAATACTACGGTGTCGCCGGGGGCAATGCGAATACGCGGGGAAAGCGTATTGTCCCAAAAGGCATGCGGTTGGGTGTCATCGAGATGATGGGTTGCCATGTGCTTACTCCTTCAAGAATAGGTGCCAATCAGCGAAAGCGCGCTAAACAGAACGATATTTTCTTATTGTATCCTGTATTCTGCTCTGGGTCAAAGCAAAAACTCCCTCTGGCTCCCTTTTCCTCCTGCTTGTTCGTTGTACTGTTAGATCGGACTATGCTTGAGTTTCGCAGAGACCAATAACAGAGCGACTTTACGCAAAAATAAGCCGGTCGAGGGACACAGAGGAGGAAACTCTATGCAACTACATGCACAGGGAACACCGGATAATGCATTCCCACACAACAAGCGCATAGCCCGCGCATGGAAGCTTTGCGTTTTCGCGCTACTTCTTCTCGCCGCAATGACACTATCTATCTCACGAGCGCCACTGGCCCACGCGGGTGGCAGCGCAGCAATTATTCACTGGGACTCCAGCATGATTTATGCAGGTCAGAATAACGGCCTCCCCTGGGGTCCTGTCGGCGAAACTACCATTGTGCACGGCGCGAACTTTTCGCCCAATCTCAATCTTCACCTTGCCGTTACGCCAGGGGATAGCAATCCCAATGCCAGCCTCTGTCAAAAGCCCAACGTCACCGTTCAGGTTGGGATGGTAACAACTGACGCCTCGGGCGGCTTTACCCAGCATTTCTCCTGGCCCGCCTCCGCCGGGCAGGTAAACCAGGGCTATAGTATTTGCGCTTTGAGCGCCTCGGACAACAGTATTGCGAGCAGCCAGGATGATGGCCCCTTTACTGTACTCACATCCAGCCCTCCCGTCATCGATCTTTCAACCACTACCGTAACCACCGGCGGCACCGTCACTGTGATTGGACATAACTGGGTTCCACCGCAGCCGGTCTCCATCAACATCGCTGGCTGCGCCGCCTGCGAGCCTGGAAATACCGAAGTAACCAACCTCAGTACCAACTCCACAGGCTTAAACGATGGGTCATTCAGTGTCTCCGTCACTATACCTGCGAACACAAAGCCCGGAAACTATGTCGTCGATGCGCTGACCCA
>VBHV01000373.1 GCA_005881995.1 Chloroflexota bacterium
GTATAGGCTTTGTCGCGGTGTAAAATCAACGACAGCGCGTCCACCGGCACAGCGTTGACGAGGATATCCAGCTTCACCAGGTCGGCTTCATGATAGCCGCCAATAGTATAATCGAGTGAGGCATAGCCCTGGGTGCGCGACTTGAGCTGGTCATAAAAATCGGTAATCAGTTCGGCCAGAGGGATGCTGTAGGTGAGCAGGACCCGCTCTGCCTCGATGTACTTCATCTCTTTGAAGGTGCCGCGCCGCGTCGTCACCAGGTCCATAATGGTACCGATGTAGCGTGTCGGTGTGAAAATGGAGATATCCATCCAGGGCTCTTCAATCTTCTCGATCTCATCCTCACCAGGAATGTCCGATGGGTTATCCACTTCCAGCATCTCGCCATTCGTCTTGTACACGTGGTATTCCACGCTGGGTGCGGTCGCCAGGATATCCAGATTATACTCGCGTTCGATGCGCTCCTGGACAATCTCCATATGCAAGAGGCCCAGGAAACCGCAGCGGAACCCAAACCCCAGGGCGGTGGACGTTTCCGGCTCGTAGAAAAGCGATGCATCGTTGAGTTTCAGACGATCAAGCGCGTCACGCAGCAAGGGATATTCGTTGCCTTCGACAGGATAGATACCCGCGAAGACCATCGGCTTGGCCGGCTTATAGCCTGGAAGCGGCTGGACATGTCCAAGCGCGCTGGGAACCGTCACGGTATCACCCACACGACAATCCTTCACATTCTTAAAGCCGGTTGCGATATAACCCACTTCGCCGGCCGAAAGTGTATCGACAGAGATCAGGCGCGGCTGGAAGTATCCCGCCTCCAGAATCTCGGTGGTGCTGCCGGTAGCCATCATAGCGATTTTTTCGCCCTCGTGTAACTCACCATCGACGACGCGCACGTAGGCAATCACGCCCTTGTAGGAGTCGTAATGCGAGTCGAACACCAGTGCGCGCAGGGGCGCATGCAAGTTGCCCTTTGGAGGAGGTATCTGTTTGATGATGGCTTCCAGGATTTCCCGCGTGCCAATGCCCTCTTTCGCCGATGCCAGGATGCTATCTTCTTTGGGCAGCCCGATGACATCCTCGACTTCCTGCTTCACCCGTTCCGGGTCGGCACTGGGCAGGTCGATTTTGTTGATGACGGGAATAATCGCCAGGTCTGCTTCCACCGCCAGGTAGAGGTTTGCCAGCGTTTGCGCCTCAATCCCCTGGGTAGCATCGATAACCAGCAGCGCGCCTTCGCACGCGGTCAGGCTGCGTGACACTTCGTAGGTGAAATCGACATGACCGGGAGTGTCGATCAGGTTGAGTTCGTACTGTTCACCGTTGAGCGCAGTGTAGAGCATGCGCACGGCCTGCGCTTTGATGGTGATGCCCTTCTCACGCTCCAGGTCCATCTGGTCGAGCGTCTGCTCCATCAATTCGCGCTTCGATACGGTTCCGGTAAATTCGAGCAAACGATCAGCCAGGGTCGATTTGCCGTGATCGATGTGGGCGATAATGCAGAAATTTCGAATATGTGCTTGATCTGTCATTCAATAATGCCTCCGCACAACACCTCATCACCATCCTCGCCGCCATAGAAGACGGCTGCCTGTCCGGGTGTGATGGCACGCTGTGGGCGTGTAAATGTCACTTGCGCTCGCCCTCCCTCAAGAGGAGTAACGGCCGCTTCTTGTTCTGGTGCCTTATAACGAATGCGCACGCGCGCCATAAATGGCCCAACTGGCATCTCGCCGCTGACATAATGCATCTTGCCGACGGTGCAACTCGTCTTCTCCAGTGCTGAAGACGGGCCGACAACCAGGGCATTTTGTTCCGCGTCGATTTTCAGGACGTGCATCGGTTCAGGTGAGGTAATGCCCAGCCCCTTGCGCTGTCCAATCGTATAATATGCCAGCCCGCGATGGCGCCCGAGCGTTTTCCCGTTCGCGTCAAAAATGGGGCCTGGCCGGGGAATCTGAATCACACCGCTTGCTTGTGCTGTTGTGACTCTTGCCCCAACGCCCACCAGTTGTGGCTCTTGCTCCTCTTCCTGGTTCCTGGCATAGCGGTCAATAAACCCGCGATAATCGTTTTGCGCGACGAAGCAAATTTCCTGGCTTTCAGCCTTACTTGCTACGCTCATGCCGCGTTGCGCCGCCATTGCCCGCACCTGCGGCTTGGTGTATTCGCCCAGGGGAAAGCAGGCGTGAGCAAGCTGCTGCTGGTTGAGTACGTGCAGCACATACGATTGATCCTTTTCTGGATCAATGCCTCGCCGCAGTCTGCGCTTGCCCGTGATCGGATGGTCATCTACACGCACGTAGTGACCCGTTGCCAGGTAATCGGCATCAAGCGCCAGGGCGCGATTGAGCAGCAAGGTGAAGCGGATATGGCGGTTGCAGGTCAAGCACGGGTTGGGTGTGCGGCCCGCCACGTATTCCTGGTAGAAGAGGTCGACCACGTTTTCCTTGAATTCTTGCTCCACGTTGACCAGGTAAAATGGTATATCAAGCATACGCGCCACGCGCCTTGCATCATCGACGGATTCAAGGGAGCAGCACTTATTTTGCGATAT
Source organism: Chloroflexota bacterium (assembly GCA_005881995.1). Next base: position 2,558 of record VBHV01000373.1, read on the forward strand.
GCGCTCCACGCCATCGTCCTCGATGACGCCCGGCTCAGACCAGAGGCGCAGCATGATTCCGATCACCTCGTGTCCCTGCTCCTTGAGCAGAGCGGCGGCTACCGAACTATCCACGCCGCCGCTCATTGCGACGACTATCCTTGCCATGATGATGCTCCTATGCTTGTTTGTGATACTTTCCCTGATTCGTATAGAGAAAAATGACTAGCCGTGTGGGGCTAGTCTTCTGGTGGTGCGCCTGCATTGTAATATGTGCCTGGCTGGAATTGCCCTCCGTGCCATGTTAAGGGTAGCATAGTATCCCTAGAACTGTCAAATATCTATACTGGTATCTGCTGATTTCTTTCTTGCACGAGGATTATGTGGCGGGCCTTTCCCTATCGCCCTGCAGTTCTTTGAGCCGCGCGATCACGACTGACGGGTCAAGGCGGCGCGTGAAGTCAGGATGGACAAAGGCCAGGCGAACGGACATCGACTGGTCGACCAGAAAGGTCCCCGCCATTGGCAGTTCCCAGGAGTTATCTCCGTTGAACGCGGGTAGGTCCGCGCACACCTGTTTGTGCGCGGCTCGTACTGCCTCA
>VBHV01000374.1 GCA_005881995.1 Chloroflexota bacterium
AAATGCCGCTGGCTTTCTCTGGCAACTGTTCGATAATCTCTACTTTGTATGGTTGCCCCTTGTCACGAAAGTACTGTAACGCTTTCTGACGCGACCAGATATCACGCACAAAGGGATATTTTCCGGCGATGATACGCGCCATATGCTGCTCGATCTCTGGGAAGTCAGCGGGCGTGAGCGGACGTGGAAGATCAAAGTCATAATAAAACCCATCTTCAATTGCTGGCCCGATGGCAAATTTCGCATCAGGAAACATTTCCTGTACCGCTTCTGCCATCACATGCGCGGCAGAATGCCGCATTCTCTGTAGCGGCGAATACCCTACTGAATCCTGTAATTCTGCTTCGACTGACATGGCCTCTTTCCTTTCCTGGTTAATGATCACCCGACAGCTAAATGACTATCGAAAAACGAGACAACAAAAAGCCTCTCCATCCCCAATGGGACGAAAAGGCTCTGACCTTTCGTGGTTCCACCCACATTCCGCATATTTCCTAACTTCAGACAGGTTACATAGCCCGTCCTACGCGGAAAGTATGCGCTTGTAAGACCGGTAACGTGGTCGAGACGTACATCTTCAGGACGCGATTAATCGCGTCCCTACCGAAGTAGGCTGGCGAGGGGTATCATTCTCCTTGCGGGTAGGAACGCTTGCAGCCGTGGCGTTTCCTCTCTGTGCACCCCTGTGGAGAGACATGTCTCGCGTATATGCTATTTTTTACAATTCCCTGCTCTTCAACTTGATGATGCTCGTGATGCGCTTGATGAAGGCATCAAGGGGCGTTGCACCGAGATTCTCGTTGGTGCGCAGGCGCACGGCAACCGCGTTGTCCGCCGCTTCCTTGTCGCCGACGACGAGCATGTAGGGTATCTTTTGCAGCTGGGCATCTCGCACCTTGGCGTTCATGCGCTCGCTGCGGCTATCCACCTCAGCGCGCACACCCGCTTCTTTGAGCGCGGCCAGCACCTCATTAGCGTATTCGATGTGCCGGTCAGCGATGGGAATAATCATCGCCTGGACAGGCGCGAGCCAGACCGGAAATGCTCCCGCGAAATGCTCGATCACCATCGCCATGAAGCGTTCCGTTGAGCCGGTGACGGCGCGGTGAATCATCACCGGGCGGTGTGGCTGACCATCTTCTCCGATATACTCAAGCTCAAAGTTGATGGGCTGCACGAAGTCTAACTGCACCGTCGAGCACTGCCAGTCGCGGCCAAGCGCATCACGCACCATGAAGTCCGTCTTCGGGCCATAGAAGGCCGCTTCACCGATCATCTCACGATACTGTATGCCCTTTTTATCCACCGCTTCGCGTAAGACCCTTTCAGCCTCTTCCCAGACTTCGTCGCTGCCCACGTAATCCTCTTTCTTATTGGGGTCACGCAGCGAGAGCGAAATCCAGTAGTCCGTCAGACCGTAGGTATTGAAGACCTCGAGCGTCAGGTCAATGGCGCGGTTGAACTCCTCCTGAATCTGGTCGGGACGCATGAAGACATGCGCGTCATCCTGCGTGAGGCTGCGCACGCGCGCCAGGCCCGTCAACGTACCCGCTTTCTCGTAGCGATAGAGCGTGGCAAATTCGGCGTAGCGCACGGGCAGTTCGCGATAGCTGTGCATCTGCGACTTGTAGAGCGTGATATGGTGCGGGCAGTTCATCGGCTTGAGCACATAGGCTTCATCCTCCGAAGTCTCCTGCTCGCCCTGCATCACCGGGAACATGTTGTCGCGATAGTTGTACCAGTGCCGGGAGGTCTTGTACAACTTCACTTTACCGAGATGCGAAGTCCACACGTGCTGGTAGTCGTATCTCTCCTGCGTCTCACGCACATAGCTCTCCATCTGGTGGCGCAGCGTCTCGCCATTCGGCAGGAACAGCGGAACACCGGCAGGAACCTCGTCGCTGATGACAAAGAGCTTCAATTCGCGCCCAAGTTTGCGATGGTCGCGTTTCTGCGCCTCTTCCAGTCGCCAGAGGTAGCGATCAAGCTCTTCCTGCGTGAACCACGCCGTTCCATAGATGCGCTGCAACATGGGGCGATGCTCGTCACCGCGCCAGTATGCTCCCGCGATCTTCATAAGCTTGACCGGCCCTACCTGGCCCGTGTTCTCAACATGCGGTCCGCGACACAGGTCAAGAAAGGTATCCTGCGTGTAGATGCCGACTTCGGCATCGGGCAAATTCTCGATCAACTCGACTTTGTAGGTCTGCCCCTTCTCGCGGAAGTATTCCAGCGCCTTCTCGCGCGGCCAGCGATCACGAATAAAGGGATACTTCCCAGCGATGATACGCCGCATGCGCTGCTCGATATCTGGCAGGTCTTCAGGCGTCAGGGTGCGCGGCAGATCAAAGTCATAATAAAACCCGTCCTCGATGGCTGGCCCGATGGCCAGTTTTGCATCCGGGAAAATCTCCAGGACTGCCTCCGCCATGACATGCGCCGCGGAGTGCCGCATACGCTGAATTGGCGTATAATTGACCGATTCGTCCAGTTCTGCTACGGCTGACATGATGACATCCTCCTCAAAAACAGCAATAAAAAAACCTTTCCATCCCACTTTGGGACGAAAAGGCATATAAACTTTTCGTGGTTCCACCCACATTCCGCATCTCCAACGCAACATCAGTACTCATAGATTGGCATTGGAAAAATGCGCTTTCGCGACCGGTAACGGGGTCGAGTCGTAAACCTTCAGGACGCGATAGATCACGTCCCTACCAGGGTAGGCTGGCGAGGGGTATCAACGCTCCTGCTGGTCGGTGCGCTTTCAGCCATCGGCGCATCCTCTCTGAAAACCTCCGGGGAGGGACATGTCTCGCGTATGCCAGTATTTTCGATTACAGTAATGATAACATGGATGAGAGAGAAAGTAAATAGTTTTGTTTCTGGTAATTACTCACAAGAGAAGTATCGACTTTGGTATAGGCTCCAATTGCCGCCTATATGCTGAGTTCAGCCGCGCACCTGGCTACCAGAATTGGCACGGATGGTAGTGGGACCAGGCGCGCCGCCACTCTGGGAGTGGTACTGGCTCTAGCAACGGTCTTGAGCCTCTTCACGCTGCTGCTCTTCGATGCCCTTGCCGGCAAAAATCATCTCAACCTTGGATTTATGAGTCTCAGCGTCTTCCCGCTGCTGTCCGGCCTGCTGGTCGCCTTCACCCTCGTCGCAGCTGCTTATGCGATTCCCTGGCGCTGGGCTGCCACATCCGTCAGTGCTTGCTACCTCTTGCTGGCAGCGATCATGGCCGTGTTTGTGCAACCTGCTACCGACTGGTTGCTCACAGTTGAACGCTTAACGTACCGGGATAATCCTCCCTTTACCTCGGTGGTAGCGCTGGAATGGTTCCTCACTCCCCTGGTTGTGGCCATTCTGATCGATGTGATCCTACGCCGGGCACGGCGCAAACAGTGGCCTCAGAGAAAGCAGACACTGATCCTGGCTCTCACCGCCTTGCTGAGTGGGGCTTTGC
>VBHV01000375.1 GCA_005881995.1 Chloroflexota bacterium
GGACTTGTGGCCGATCCTCTGGCAAGCTCAACAGGCTGCCACCTGGCGCGAGCGTGAAAGCGCGCTTGCACAAGCCTATGTTATTCTCGCTCGCACACACAATATGCTCGGCATAACCAGGAAGTTGCCAGAGACCGTTTCTCATTTCTATAGCCGTCCGTTCCAGGTTATTCATGGCGGCCGGTTCGCTCAAGTGTATGTTGAACAGATAACTGACCCGGAAGTCAAACAGCTTGCCACCTGGGGACTGGTTGGCAACGTGGATCAATGGAGCGATAATACGGATATCGAAGGTCTCGAGAGAGCAAAATTGAGACATTTATACGAGTAATGCGCATCAGAGAAAAAGAGTAGCAATAATCTCTGTGATGTTATATAATGACATCAAGGAGGATATTACTATGGAGTTAGTTCGCAAACAAACCTATATTACGCCTGCTCAGGATAGAGCGGTAAAACGGCTTGCTCAACAGCAGGGAACTACTGAGGCTGATATCTTGCGTAGAGCAATCGACCAATTTCTCGCGAGGCAAGGCATTATAGAAACGCAAGATCCCTTTGCTGATCTAATTGGTATGTTCGAGGGGCCGACAGAGGTAGATCATGATGACATCTACCGCTGATATCCAGCGTATTTTTGTTGATACATCTGCATGGATTGACCTCATGAATAAAAATGAACGAAATCATGCGGAAGCCATTCAGTTTCATAAAAACCTTTCACCGCTGACTCTACGAATTACTAGCTGGGGTATTGTCTCTGAGACGTTTACGTGGATTCGTTATCATATCGGTGGACAAGAAGCCTTTCGCTGGCTATCCATGAAGGAATCGTTGGAACAACAGGGGTTCCTTCAAATTGTGTTTCCTGATGCGCAAATGGAGATCGGTGTTCGGAAAGTTATTGATCGTTTTCGTGATCAAGCACTTTCCTACGTGGATGCATTCTCTATTGCTTTAGTGCAATCGCGCCCAGATATAGATGCTATTTTTGCCTTTGACCATCACATGATTCTGGCTGGGCGTCCAGTCCTACCGGGATTGCTTGAATGAATTTTCTCATAAGGGTTGGAAGCAATTATGCCAGATACTACTAGACAAGTTCTCGTCAAAAAATACACCTTAACCGAGGACGAAATCACAGAGATCAGCCGTCTCATCGACATTTGCAACACTCATGATGGGCTGCGTATGCGCATCGGGCTGGAAATGCTGCGCGAACGCCGTGGGGGCGAGGTCAACGATTTCCTCTATTATGTCGATGGGCAACTGGTGGGATATCTTGAGGCGGATAGCTGGGGCAAAAAAGAGAAAGAATTGTCCGGTATGGTCCGTCCTGATTTCCGGCGTCAGGGGATTTTCACCGCGCTTTTCACAGCAGCCAGGGAAGAACTGCAGCAGAGCGGCGTACAGAAAATGATTCTTGTCTGCGAACATAAGTCGGAGTCCGGGCGGGCGTTTCTCGCGACAACCGGCGCGAAGTTAGCCTATGCCGAGCATGAGATGTGGCTTGGAACATTCCACGAGCGCGGGCGTCGGACCGAGGGATTGTCGATGCGCCAGGCGAATGCCGGGGATATCGAGGCCATAGTTTCATTGCTGGCGACCGACAACGGCAACTTTGATAGCGTCAGGGAGTGGGTGACAGAATTGATGGGCAAGCCCGATAAGTATCGCCTCTTCCTGGCTACGTTGCATGGTCAGCCGCTCGGAACGGTGCGCCTGGATTTCATGGAAGAAATGACCGGCATCTATGCCTTTGAGGTGCGCCTGGGATACCGGGGCCTGGGCTATGGCCGCGAGATGCTGGAACAACTCATCCATATTGCGCGGGCCGAGAGGCAGAAACCTATCATGTTGGACGTGGAAACCGATAACACCAATGCCGTCGGCCTGTATCTCTCCTGTGGCTTTGAGATCAAGACGACCTATGATTATTACGAATTAAAAATGTCGTAATCCCTACGAACATGGCGAGAAGGTGGTTAAAGATGCGCTGGTTAGAATTGACAGTAGAAACACATCCCGAAGCCATAGAATCGGTTAGCGAACTGTTGAGCAGCTACACTACGGGCGGAGTCGCGATTGAAGAGCCAATTGAACTGATCGACGAGGGGCAGGAGTATCGCGTCCTGGCGGGGCATCCGGTCAAAGTCCATGCCTATTTGCCTGTTGATGGCACGGAGGAAGCACTTCGACAGCGCGTTGCCGAGGGGCTCTGGCACCTCGCGAGCCTGGGATCGCATTTTGTGGGTGATTTACAGACGCGCATCGTGAACGAAGAGGACTGGGCCAACGCCTGGAAGGATTACTACCACGTCACGCATATCGGGAAACGCCTCGTCATTCGCCCATCCTGGCGCGAGTATACTCCACAGCAGGATGAAGTGACGCTGGAACTTGATCCTGGGATGGCCTTTGGTACGGGCTTGCATCCCACTACACGCATGTGCCTTGAGCAGGTGGAGCAGCGCACGCGGCCTGGCATGCGTGTGCTCGATGTCGGTACCGGTTCGGGCATCCTGGCCTTAGCCGCTGCCAAACTGGGTGCGGCCAGCGTCTATTGCATCGATAACAGCAGCGTGGCCGTCGAGAGCGCGACAGCCAATGCAGCGGTTAATGCCCAGAGCGACCGTATTACCGTCGTCCTTGCCGTGCTGGATGCTGGCCAAGCTGCTCGCATGGCAGGACAATTTGATCTCGTGCTGGCGAATATCATCGCGCGCGTGATCGGCTCGATTGCGCCCCAACTTGCGCAGGTTCTTGCCCCCGGAGGATTGCTCATCGCCAGCGGCATCATCGAAGAACGCCGTCACGAAGCCGAACAACCATTACTGGCAGCTGATCTGACGCTGGTTGACCAGGTGATGATCGATGATTGGGTCACCTTGATAATGAGAAAATAATATGCATCGATTTTTTGTTGCACACGAATTGTTGCGTCAAACCGATAACAACATTTC
>VBHV01000376.1 GCA_005881995.1 Chloroflexota bacterium
GTTTCGGATGTGCCGATGATCCTCATCGATGACGCGCGTATCTCGCGCCAGCATCTTGAGATCGTGGCTAAACCAGATGGTCTCTACGTGCGCGATCTCGGATCGGCCAACGGCACCTGGCTTAACGGCAGGCAGGTCGGCGGTGACCCGGTCCGCCTGGAAAATGGTGCGGAACTGCATGTAGGTCCTGATAGTGTGTTAAATTTTCAGGAGAGTTAAATGTGGGGACAACACGTTGAAAAGAAACGTGTGCTGATCCTGGGTGGAGGCTTTGGAGGTGTTGCCACAGCGCAACACCTCCGCAAGCTCTTCAAAAAAGACCCCGGCGTCGAGATCACCCTGGTCAATCGCGAGAACTTTTTTGTATTTATTCCCTTGCTGGCTTCGGCCGCCTCCGGCTCGATCGAGACGCTGCATATTCTCAATCCCATTCGCCGCATGATACCCGGTATTCCCTTTCGCGTGGAAGAAGTCACGGACATTGATCTGCAGCGGCGGCTTGTCACGACTACCTCGCCGATTACCGGGCGTGAAGTACGCTTATCTTACGATCACCTGGTACTGGCCCTGGGCAATACCATTAACCTGGCCTCCTTGCCGGGCGTAACACAGCATGGAAAAACCATGAAAAGCCTGGGCGATGCGCTGCACCTGCGCAACCATGTTATTTCCATGCTTGAAGCCGCCGATGTAGAGACCGACCTGAAAATTCGCCAGGAATTGTTGACGTTCGTGGTGGCAGGAGCGGGCTATAGCGGCGTCGAGACGGTGGGAGAACTGAACGACCTGGTGCATGAAATCACTCGTCATTATCCCTCGTTGACCAGGGAGAGCGTCAAGGTTGTGCTCTTACATAGCCGCGATCGCATTCTCCCGGAAATGGGGCCGGGGCTGGCTGACTTCGCGCTCAAAAAACTGCGACAGCGCGGCGTTGAGGTGCGGCTGAACACGCGCATCGCGGCTGCAACACCTCACGAGGCCATCCTGAGTAGCGGTGAACGTATTCCAACGCGCACGCTGGTGGTCACGGTTGGCTCGGCTATCAATCCCGTGTTGTCTTCCTTGCCACTCCCGCGCGAAAAAGACCGTATTCTCACCGACCCTTTCATGGCTGTGCCCGGCATGCCGGGCATCTGGGCGTTGGGTGATAACGCGGCAGTACCGAATGCAGCGGAGAAAGGCGCATGTTCACCGCCAACGGCGCAGTTCGCCCTACGACAGGGCAAGACGCTGGCCCATAACCTGGCGGCCGTACTGCGTGGGAAACCGCAGGAACAAAAAGCATTCAATTTTTCCGGGCTGGGTCAGCTCTGCTTGGTGGGGCACCGTGCGGGTGTCGCCGAATTGTTTGGCGGCATCAAGCTCTCCGGCTTGATTGCCTGGATGATGTGGCGCAATATCTACTTGATGAAATTACCAGGTTGGGACCGCAGGGTGCGTGTCGGGTTGGACTGGGGCCTCGATCTCTTCTTCCCGCGCGAGCTCTCCTATATCAACCTTGAACGCACACAAGTCATCAACCAGGTACATTATGAGCCAGGAGATTACATCTTCCGCCAGGGAGATGTAGGCGATCAGTTCTACGTCATTGTCTCCGGCGAAGTGGAGGTCATTAGAGAAATGCCTGATGGTCAGGTCACGCGCCAGGCTCGCCTGGGGAAGGGGGAGTATTTCGGAGAAGTAGCCCTCTTGACGGGCAGGCGGCGTAATGCGAGCGTGCGTGCTCTTAGCCCGGTCAATCTGATGTGCCTGGGCCGCGATGAGTTCAACAATCTTACGGGCGCCTGGTTGAAATTCTCTGAAAGTGTGCAGTCGCTCTCTGAAAGCCGGGGAGGAGTAGCCCAGAGCGCCAGCGATCTCAGCCGTCAGTTTCATACCGTCATCGGCAGTATCCCCATAGAAGCGCATCTGGCCGGTCTGCTGGCAACCTCCACCCATACATCCAGGCAGCAAAATAATGCTCCTACTTCTGCTCCGTTACCACCGCCTCCATCTTTAGTGCGAGGCGATGGAGCCGAGCTGCCTCTACAAGGAGAGACGCTGCACCTGGGGCGCGCGCCCGAAAACCATATCGTCGTGGATGATAGACAGGTATCGCGCAGCCACGCCATTCTGAAACGCGAGGGATCACATTACATCCTCGAAGATGTGGGCACGCGCAACGGCACCTATGTCAATGGGCAGCGTGTTCAACGTCAGCCCCTGTCAGACGGCGATACTATTCGCCTTGGCCAGACCGTGTTTACCTATCGATTGCGCCCCGGCTGATCTATGTACTACGGCTCAGGGCGCTTTCGGTGAGCCATCTTCCCCTTTTTCGTTCTTACTCTGTTCCTGTTCGCGGTGCGAAAGGAAGACAAAGCCTATCATTGAGAGTGGGATGGCGATTAATAAGATCAGCGAAATGTTGATCAAACCATTGGATGCCCAGATGTTAAAGGTCTCGCCGAGCGCGAGAATCACAACGGCCCCCATTGCCAGGAGCAATGCCACACCCATTATGCGCATGCCAGGAGTTCCTCTCATCATCAGATATCCGAATCCACGACTATATTGTAACATTGATGATGAGTGCGCGAAAGTCAGTTGAACCCCATGGCTAAAGGCAGGGGCTTGCATCTGGACTCCACCGCAACTCACTGTACCTCGCAAGGCGCAGTGCTTTGGCTTCGTTGTCCGACGCATCAGGGCGTACTGACAAGACACCCGTGCTAGCCCAGTCTTGCCGGACCAACAGCGTTCGCATCGTGATATTTCTGGCACCCACCAGATCGGCATGGAGGCGGTAATGACAGACCTGACAGACAAACAAGAGACCCTTGTTAGGACGGTTGGCATCACTGGTATGGCCGCACACCG
>VBHV01000377.1 GCA_005881995.1 Chloroflexota bacterium
TCGCGTGAATGGTGTGTGGTCCTATCGACCAGCTTGCATTGATAGGAATATTTATACTGAATGCGCCATCACCGCCAACGGTAATGCCGTTCGTCGACGCCAGTGACGAATAGACCTGCGCTGCTGACACACTTAATGTATGCTGCACTACATTCGCAGTCTGTTTTCCTGGCCGCTGGCCGATAACGTACAGCGGAGTAGAGTCATCAAGCGTGAGGGTGACACTGCTGCTGGGAAAAAAGTGACTGCCGTGCAGCGAGAGAGTTCCACCCACCGCGACACTACTGCTGCCGCTCAGCGACAAACTGGGGGTGAACAAGGTCAGGCCGAGTGTTATGATGCTGGCAATAATAATGATAGGAATCAGAATGGCTGTGATAATCAATGCCGGAGCGCAGCCCTTTGGTGTGTGCTGAGGGTGGTGCGGGTGTAGGGTATGACCCGGTGAAGTAGTCGCCGGAAGGTGTGAAACTGGCGGCATAGATGGAGCGGCAGGAGCGTGAGGTGTTGCTGCCGTTAGACCCGCGTGTAGCCCGCCGCCTGAAGAGCCGCCGGGTATGTGTGGAGTACCCTGTACAGAGGGAACGCTGCTGATTTGGGGCGTTCCTTGTACCATAGGGGTATTGCTGCCTATGGGTTGTTCGCCTATGCCCAGGAGAGGCAGCCCCATACCGAGCATCGCCGCGCGCCGCCGCTTTTCCTCTTCTTCATCGCTCAAGGGTGTCGTAGGCGTATTGTTATCGAGTAATACCGCATCACCCCGTGGTGAGTGGGTATTCCAACGAGGCGCAGAGGCCAGGGAAGGCGAAGATGGCAAAGGCGGCAAAGGGGACAAAGGAGAAATACCCGGCTGGCTGATACGGTTGGGTGCACCTCTCTGGTAGCCCTTCACTAATTGCAGGTCACTGACACGTGTTTGACCGTCTGCTGGAGAATTGGACAGCCTCCCGCAATTCCCACAGAAACGCGCGTCATTGGGCAGGTCAGAGCCACAAAATTCACATTGATACAATTGATACATACGTAATTAATCCTCCCAGCGGGAGATAATTTCTCATAGATGAGCATATCTCATAGCTTTGCTTGTTTATACGATGAGTTACTCTAGTTTTATCAGGTTAGATACGTTTTATAGCCTGTTTGTCTGTTAGTTTAGCACCGCAATGTATAGAGTACAGTCGATAAGTTCACAGTGGTAATGTGAATAAGGTCATAAACAACGAGAATTCTATTGTTCACTTGCTCACAAACGGACAGAACTGGTACTATCGAAAGTGTCAAATTGCCTGCTTCATGCAGCATGGCGAGCCTGTTAAAGAGTAGATGCCGATGGATGCGAAGAGTTCCCGAACTGCACAATCGAAAGCCTCATCAACGCACTTTGCCGGTGAAGGTGATGAACGATTGCAATGCGCCTTGCTCCCGCGCGGCCACTGGCCAGCGCATCGATGGTTCGATGCTGATGTTGTCCCGCAGTTTGAGAATCCATTTCACATGGAAGACATGATGGTCTTCGATGATGCGACCTTACAGAGTATCCTTTGTGGTAATGGGTTCGGCTTGACAGTAGAGAAGCTGGCATATAGCCTACGTGGTATGCCGAAGGAACTGGTGCGGCGTATTATAGACAATATGCAAACGGAAAAACGCGCATCGTTTCTGGCCGAGTTCCAACACACCATTTCGGAGGATCAGGTAGAGGCTGCTCGTCACGAAGTGCTTGACCGGCTCTTCTGGGAACTGACGTACTGGAAAACGCCAGATCTCTACGAGGAGTTGACCGAGGGGGAGCAACTGCATCCCCAGATTTTTCAGCAGTTAGAGCCGGATGTGCGCGGGAATATTGTGCTCGATGCCGGAGCGGGAAGTGGGCGAGCCTCACTGGAGTGCGTGCGCTATCGGGCGAAAAAGGTCTATGCTGTTGAGCCATCGCCGGGATTGCTGCACATATTACAAAAGAAACTGGACTCGAATCGCGTAGTACTATGCCAGGGACGTTTTGACGCGCTTCCATTGTATACTCATAGTGTTGACCTCGCCATTTCCTGTTCCGCATTTACAGCTGAAGAGACACAGGGAGGCGAACCTGGCCTGGCAGAACTCCGGCGGGTAACAAAACCTGGGGGGAAAGTTGTCGTTATCTGGCCGCGCCTGCAGGATTATGACTGGCTGGAGCAGCATGGTTTCACCTATGTTCGATTACCTGCGCAAGAGGAGATGTGTGCGCATTTTCGCTCAATGCAGAGCGCTTTACGCTGTGCCCGGCATTTTTACGCGCACAATCCGAAGGTAGCGCAGTATATAGAGCGAGAACGCACGCCAGATGTTCCTTTTTCGGTACTGGGCATTAACCCGCCCTGCGATTATTGTTGGCTACTCGTTGACTAGGGAATGCAATACAGGCGATGTGTTGCCTTCCAGAAAGGATCATGACCTATGACGTCAGAAGTAATGCCGGCTGATCAGAAAAGTTGGGCCGAAACGCCCCCGATGAATCCACCGCTGCGTTATGCAATTGGAAACATTGTGGAGCGACAGACGTGGCTTGACAAGCTAGCAGCGCCATTCCAGGACTGGCTATTGAAACTATTCGGTCAGCCGGGGCAACCCAACCGCAAGATCAAGGATTACCTCAACGGGACCTGGCTTGGGCATCCAATACATCCCGTGTTGACCGACGTGCCGCTTGGCGCGTGGAGTGGCACGCTGGTATTGGATATGGCATGGCTGGGCAATGAAGATGAGGGGGTTGCCCGTAGTTCTGATCTCTCGTTACTGCTTGGCATCCTGGGAGCGACCGGCGCCGCGGTGACAGGCGTGACCGATTGGAGCGATCTGTATGACACGGACCGCCGGGTAGGATTTTTGCATGGGCTGCTAAACGGCAGCATTCTGCTGACGAATATTGTCTCGCTGATAATGCGTCTCACGGGCAAGCGTAAGGCAGGAGTATATCTCTCGACCGCCGGTTATGCCGTCTCGCTCTTCTCTGCATATTTGGGTGGCGAGCTGGTCTTCGCCAAGGGCATTGGTGTGAACCACGTGGCGTGGGAGGGTGGTTCAGATGACTATGTCGCCGT
>VBHV01000122.1 GCA_005881995.1 Chloroflexota bacterium
TGTGCCTATTGTTGCGAATACAAAGGCGCTTACCAACCCACAGCTAAAGACCAGCGTGAGCCAGCGTAGCGGTCCATTCTCACGTCCTAGCAGATCATACGCCAGGAAGAGCGTACCTATGATTGCAAACAGCACGCTGGCGATGATAAAGTAATCTATTGCCGTCGGCGGAAAAGTAAGTTGCGCCAGTATAATCATTATCCCTTTCTCCTGTCAGTACCGGCTTTACAAACTCGGTAACATGACCTGCTTCGCCAAAAACCTCGCTTCAAGCTCTGTTACTTTGGCGTTTCTAAGATGCTGATGAGATTAATGATGGCTGGCACCGCTTGTAAGCTAGTAGCGAGCAGGATAAGCACCAGTCCAACGACTCCTAATACACGCAGAGGCAACAAATCTGCCTTCCATAAGATATACCGTGAGATACTCCCAGCAGCTGCACTCGCTAACGACAAAGCCCCCACGAAGATTACTTGTAAGAGTATTAGCGTCATTACCAGCAAGCCGTCTAGCAGGCCGGTCACATGTTGCCCGACAAATCGATCATAAAGCTGTGTAATTACAAACATGAGCCAGGGGATGAATCCGATTACGAAACCGACCAGAAACCCCTTGCGCGAAAAGATGTGGTGTTGAGGAGTGGATGTTTCCCAATGGATGAACCGCCAGAGGCCAATAAGACCTCCACAGACGAAGGCAATTGGAATACTTGCTAACAATGAAGTAACCACATCTTTACTAGCGAAGAAGAAGAAAACAGACCCAAACAGAAGTCCCAGCAGCGCTCCAATCACAAACCCTTTACGCGAAAAAACGTGGGGCCGAGAGGGAGATGAATCCCAGGTGAGGTATGGCCAGAGGCTTGCGAGGACAGCGCATGTGACTCCCATGCTCAGTGCAGTACGTACTTCCAGTGCACTACGTACATCTCTGCGAAGGACAAACAAGACGGTGAGGAAGAAGAGAAGCCCAAATGCAAGTCCAATAGCGCTTCCTTTGGGGGAAACGATCCGTGGCTTGCCCTGAGATTTGGGGAAGTCTACTAAGACGACCGTGAATACGCCCATCAACCCTCCGACCGCCATGGCTTGCAACGTAATGTCGAGATTGAAATAGTGACTTAAGAGAAGGGAGAGGATCGTGCCAAATGATCCGAGGACAAAGGCACTGACAAGCCCACAGGTAATGATTAACGTCAACCACTGCAAAGGTCCATGCTGACGTCCTAGCAGATCATAGGCCAGGTAGAGTGTTCCTACAACCGCGAAGAGAACACTCACGATGATGAAAGTATCAAATGCAATCGGGGGAAGTTCAATCTCTGCCAGTACAACCATAGTCCCGTTCTCCTCTTTGCCAGGCTATCATGCTCATCTCAGCGCCGTCTTAAAAGCTCGGTAACATCACGTACTTCGCCTTGATGACACCGCGCTTATTCTTCTTGCCGACCACAATAACCCCCGCACCGCCCTGCACCCTCAGGACATCTCCGTGAGGAACATGCTCGCCTGTCCGCGAGAGAACGGTAGCATCCTCGTCAATGCGTATAGCTACAGACTTCGTTTCACCCGTCTGCCGCTTTGCTGTATGGCCTGCGATGACATATCTCTCTTTCTTCCCTGGGGCCATTACGACACCAGTGATTGTGACCTTGTATCCGTTCTCTAGAAGCGTATTGACAAGATCATCAGAAGCCTCGCGTTGTATCTCCTCATGCCGTCCATCATGTGGTTCGGGCGCGATAAATCGGGCCCCTACACCAGGCCGCTGTTCATCAACCTGTGAATTATTGCCAGGGCGACCGCGAGGGTCGCCCCTACTATGCTCAAACAACGTATTGTCGTATGTCTCTGGAAGGGCTACCGACAGTGCATGTGGCATCGCGTCAAAGCGATAGCTCACCATGACCTGCGCTCTGTCTGGCACCCTTTGAAGTGCTTCCCGGTCTGCCTTGCTCAGGTAGTCATCAAGTTGTACAGAACTCCCATCAAGCTGCAGGTGAATGGAGGCTGGCACCGTAATCAAGAAATGCGCACACTGAAAGTTCCTGCAGGTGTTACTATCGGGCCTGCGGCGAAACAAGAAAGATAGTATTTGTTCGAGCGTCGCAAGCGTATTGCCTTCTGTAATCACGCAGAGATCGAGCTTTCCGTCATCGATGTATGCATCAGGGGTCATCTCTACCACATCTGCGTAGCGGCGCGTATTGCCCAAGATGACCTGGAAAGCTTCTCCGCTCCATAGGACGGTTGCCCCATCTGCTTCAATTGAAGCTATCTCAATGGGGAAAGCATGCTTCTCCGGCAACACTTCGGCAGCGGCGAGATCAAACGCGAGGCGACCAACGCGTTGCTTCATGGTTTTAGAAGTATGGCTTATTACCGCGGCGTCGATACCCAGGCCCGCTGTCAACAAGAAGTAGTTTTCAACGCGCGATGGTTGTTTTACTTTTCTCTTCTGTGCCTTCCGGTCCTTTTTCTGTTGCCTCTGGCCCTCTTGATTTGTGTTGGGGAACTTGAGTTCTTGCACCTGGATACGCCCGAGATCCACCATGCCAACATCGCTGTCGATGAGCGAGAGTGCTGCCTTGACGGGATCGATGGGCTCGCTTGTCTCAGTCACCCATTGATTAGCGGTTCCCCCAGGAAGCACACCGACGATGCCTGGTTGTCGCTTGCCATTGGCAGCCATTACACCATTGACCACTTGATTGACCGTGCCATCGCCGCCGTAAGCAATGACCAGGTCATACCCTTCTTCGGCAGTTCTGGTCGCCAGTTCCATCGTGTGCCCACCATATAGTTTTACTGCCATATCAGTTCTCCACCCGGCGGCCGAAAACACAGCCAGCACCTCGCTGATTCTCGTAAAGTTGTGCCCCGCTCTCGGATTAATGACCAGGCGCACTTTCTTGCAGCGCATACGATTCCTTACCACTGATCGGCCAGGAGACCGCTCCTGCACACTCATATGGGTATCTTTGGTAAGGGCTTCATGTGCTACCTGTGTCTCTGCAGATGAAGTCTTTGTAGCCAGCTCCGCTGCTTCGACCTGGATCATGGTGGGTCCTACCGGTTGACCTGGCGCTTCAAGCTGGACAATAGTTGACGCCTGGGCAGCTTGAGCTAGAGCAGGGGCTTCGTAGGGCTTGCTCTGGCCGTTCGCGCCCGCTTGTGCTACCGGTGCGGAGTTTCCGGCAGAGGTGGCTAAGTGCCGCGTCAGCAGGTTGAGCCAGCGGAAATGTTGATGAGAAGAAATGGTAGACATGCGTATTTCCTTTCTCTTTATTCGTAACCACCATTACTCGCCTGCGTGATGAGATCGCTTTTAGGGACATGTATCCCTTCGGCATAGAAGGCGTTGACCTCGGCACCCAACAACAGAACGAGTGCGAAGAGGTAGAAGAATAGCAGCATAATCACTACAAACCCGACCTGCCCAACATAGCTGTTCAGAAAGCTGTTCGCATAGATGGGAAAGAGCTGCAGACCCAGTTGCATGGCTACGGTTGAAACGAGTGTCCCACGCCAGCTATTGCGAATATGACGACCAAGTGTCTGAAACGTGACATGGCGATACGGGACCAGCACGTAGATGGCCTGAAACAAAATCAAGGAGAAGATGGTGCTCCCTGCGATGCTGGCAAGTCGAAAGACCACATGGCCTGGTGGCACGACATTCAGAAGAGAGAGAATAAACGACGGCGCGGCCGAAGCCAGGATGATGATCGGCGTGAGGACGGCAAACAGCAAGAGCATAACAATCGCTACAAGATGCCGGCGTACAAATGGGCGTGGGGGCAGGTGATAGATCACATCAAAACACGATTCCATCAGGGAAAAGAGAAACGAACCAAACAGGATGGCTGGTAGAATAATAAAAAACACCGCTATAGCTGAGGCGTGGGAAAGCGTATCGAAAGCTTTGTTGACTACGTCTCCAACCGGTAATGAGAGTGGTTGAGGGATGATGCTTTCAAGGCCCCCGGTGAGCATCTGCTGCGCCTGCTTATCCAGATTAACCTGGATCACATGAACAATCGCCAGGAGCAGGATAGCAATGGCCACGAGATTTGTGAGCAGACTAAATGAGAGCGCTTGTGCCAGATGGTGAATCCAATCATCCTTGCATTTGATCAGCAGCTGCTCGTAGGGTTTCACGTCCTTTTCAACAATGAGTACCGTCTCCACGGATTTCTCTTCAATGATATGCACTACCTCCAGGGTTTTCTCCTGCATCGTTTCTCGAGTTGGTTGGTGTTCTTGCGTTGTCATGTCTACTGCTCCTTTTTGCCCCGACAATTGGCCTGGACAAAGTGCCAGCTTCCGTTAAGGGAACTGAGGGGCTTCATCGAACTGCGGAAGTTCGAGCGTGTCACGGTACTCGGTGGCCAGTACAGGCTGCTCAGGTTGAGCGGGATGGCACCACCACAAGCGCTGTATCGCGTTCTTTTCCTTCGGCGTCCATTGAAAGCTGATTTCGCCGATATTGGCATATCCAACGATTAGCATGCCATCCTTCCAATGGCTCAGCACCTCGCCAGGGTGTAGTACTGTTTCCGCCAGGATCGTTTCATCCCTTTCCAGTTCGTGTTCCACTCGTTTTACGTCCGTTGCCACGCTGTGCTCCAGTAGTTGTATGTCGTGTTCCACCCTGTGAGCTAGTGAGTATGGCCTCCTGGCGTGGGATACTGGTGGTTGAAATGCTAGCACCTCCTTCACCAGCTGATCCCTGGCTTCAACACCCTGCGCCTGCTCGGTGGATATACGCGGTTTATGAGCTTTGGCCCAGCGGTACCGCATATCAGGCAGATAGCACAACCGATAGCTGCGATCAGGCGGGATGGCAGCGAATGCTCCTCGCTGCCATCCGTGGGCAGGGAGCATGACCGAGTGTGGGGATCTCCACATATCCACCAACCTCGGTACCGACCACCACAGTTTGCAGAAATGCCACCTGATTGTCTGCAGCATTTGATACAGTTCCCTGGAACTACCATCGAGAATATCCCAGGCAAACAGGTCTCTCCTGGGCGCCTCTCCCCGGAGTACGGAGCGAAAGAGTTCTGGATACCCCATAGCCAGGGCAGCTATTTGAGAAGCTGTCCCTTCGTTGCGCAGTGGGCTGGATATGTAATTGACGATCTTGGCCGTCCCCCTGGTATGATTATCCCAGTACGTTAAACTCGAGCCAAAAGCATAGTGGACATCTCCCGAGAGGATCACAACTCGCTTCATGGCGCTGATGGCCTTGAGGAAACTTTGAAACGTGGATCGCTCTAGCGTCCAGGACTCGGGATCGCAATCGTAGTTCTCTTTGTTGAGTATCCGGCTCCAGTATTGGATTGCTTCAACGAGACCCATACCGATGACGGGAGTGGCTGAGACGATCAGTGTAACTTCTGCATTCTCATGGGCATGAGCGACGACTTGTGTGGCCAGCGCATCGGGGGAGAGTAGCCCCGGAAATGCATGGGGTTCCTGGTAGGTACGCTGGGTGCGCGTGTCCAGCACGATCAGGTGGTAGCGAGGAGCAGAAAACGTATAGTGCCAGTGTAGCGCCTGCTCGGAACGTTGAAGTTCGCCACTTCCATTGAAAGCATCGGGCAAGCCAATGCTCTGCGCAATGAGAGCAGGTTGCCGATCCAATTCGTCTCCACGCCAGGTATCCATCGCCTCGAGTAGGGCGGTACCATGTGGCTCCTCAAACTGATCGGGGGTGTTCCCCCAGGCCTGAAAGAGGGCATAGGCGAGCAGACCATTGCGCACGATACGTCGTCCCAGTTCGTTTCCCAAGACACGCTGGCACCATACTCCATCAAGATACCAGTCATCGGTTATATCATGATCGTCGCAAATCATGTAGGTAGCAATGTTCGCCAATGCTCGGCGCACCTGGGGAAGTGTCGAGCAAAAGTCTTGCAACTGCTCCATTTTGCGGGTATACTGCTCCTTCTTCTCCGTTTGGTGCTCGGAGGGGTGCGGGGCTTTCGAGTGGGCGGGGCTATCCTCTGGAAGAGGTAAGTCGCCGGGCCATAGGACATCCGACCAGGCAAAGAGATACATAGCAGAGAATTCAGCCAGCGCTAGCAAATGATTTTCAGGCTTATCAGTGCTAAACATGGCCTTGTTTCGTACCGCATCCGTGCGTTCTCCCGGTGATAACGTGCGAGCCGGTTCATTGACCAACGGGAGAACTTCTTCTTTGTTCCCCCCGAATAAAAAATTACTGGCATCGGTTAAAACGTACAAGAGGGATTCTGCCACATCATCAGCATAAATTTGATCGCCCGTGAGGAAAAGCTGTTGGGGGCGTTGCAACGGATTTTGGGCAGCATCTTCGAGAATGGTGTCTAGCGCAGAGAGCATTTCTTTGCCAATGCCGTGCGGTTTGCGACAGGAGCCATGAATGATTCTGAGCTGGTTCAAATCTTCAGGTGGGAGGACGAAGCTGGGAAGGGGATGTCCTGGGTACACCAATTGCCTCAGCGAGTCAGCTAGAGCCGGGTCGTTGTTGAGGATCCCGGGTGTACCAAGGTGGGCGGCTGTCACCTGTTCGTGATCGCCGGATGGGCAGTCAGCCTGAAAGAACAGATCGTAGTAGTACAGTCCGCCCCAGGTTAATTGTTCAGCGGCGGTCGCGCTGCGAGCCGTAACAGCGACGATATGCAGGTGGTCACCAAGACGTATCGTGCGGCGCGTCCCCTCGAACTGGGAAATAAGATTTCCTGTACCATCTTTAGCATAGATGCGCAAGGTGACCGTCTGGGACGCTTTCAAGGCGAGCCAGACAGTGACTGCTTGAGGCTCCGTACGCCGCAGGATTGGGCCTGCCAGAATCAGCGGCAATGCAGCAAATCGCTCTGCTAGTGGCTTCCAAGACATACTCGATCTCCTTTGCCGTGACGTTACATTGGCAATCTCTATCACCGCGCAGAAGTTCTTTTCGAAAGTTGTCGCACTACTACAGAGAGCAACGCAATATTCGCGCCTACCACAAGGATGAACCAGGTGAGGTCCATCCTCACACCCAAGAGATCATCAACCCGGCGGTTCGGCTCGCCGATGACTGCCTTCTCGCCGGGTACTGAGCGTTTTTCAAAGCCTGGCATGATAGATTGCCCTTTCAATGAGCTTCGCCTCTGCAAATTCTGACAAATACGTACTTAGTGTACAGATTACAGTCAATTTGCTGAGATGTCATGCTACTTGAGTAGTATCCAGATTTTCAGTATTTTGGACGCTTGACACAGCAAGATATACTCCTTATACTGTATTTGGATGAGTTAGCAGTTTTTTCGCATGTTTACCTCGATGACCAGGACCTCTTGTTAGACGAATGGCCGGCCAGATCGAACCGATAGCGGCCAAGCAGGTGCAAAGATGCACGTCCCAGCGGCGCCGATTACGCCGGATGTTGTGTAGGTAATTCTGTAGGTAATTTTTTAGGTAGCTGGGGATTACCCACAAGCCTGCCTTTCTCAGTTTCATCTCAGCATTTTCACAGGATCAATTCATACAGTCAGCGTAAACTGTAGCAGTATGCTGAATCTGAACGTGGCACTTTGTCTGTTATCTGGCAGACTAGAGGGTAATCACCAGTTAGGTAGTTCTGGTTACCTGCGTGGGGCATATATTTATGGCACGTCATCGCATTCCCCAGGTGCTCGATGGCCATCTCCAGGTGCTCGATGGCACCGATGGCTTCCGGTCGCCAATCCTGCTCGGCTCTCCCGCCTGGTATACCTGGCTCAAGGAGGAGGCCGCGCAGTCGTTTGCCTTCCGTAGTGCCCAGGGAGCCTTGACGGTACGGCGGGAACAGTCTCATGGCAATTGGTACTGGTATGCCTATCGCACCCAGCGAGGCAAACTCCACAAAGCCTACCTCGGCAAGCTCGAAGAACTGACACCTGAGCGACTTCACGACGTGGCTGCCACGCTGGTTGTAAATACGCAGCCTCATCGACAGGAGCCGAATGCAAACATTGCACCTCCAGCATTTATTTCGGCTGAGCCGCCAACTCAGCCGCCTGTGGATACTAAAACGAAGCGGCATGGCGAGACGCTGCTGGCCACCAAATTGTTCATTCCACGGCCTGCTCCGACGCTGGTAGCTCGTCCACGCTTGATCGCTCGGCTCACAGCAGGGACGCAGCGTTCCCTCACCCTGGTAACGGCACCAGCCGGGTGGGGTAAAACCACGCTGCTGAGCGCGTGGCAAACTGATCCAGGGAGCAGTGACTTTCTGGTTGCCTGGGTCTCACTGGATGCAGGCGATAATGACCCAGTACGCTTCTGGACCTATGTCATCACGGCCCTGAATACCCTATACGCCGGGGTAGGTGAGACCCCTCTGGCGCTGCTGCGCTCTCCTCAGCCACCACCGATGGAGTCTGTGCTCACGACCTTGCTCAATAACCTTGCCGCTCTACCCGAGAAGGGTGTGCTGGTGCTGGACGACTATCACGTCATCGAATCCCAGCCGATCCATGCCGCCCTCGTCTTTCTTCTGGAGCATCTGCCTCCCTGGCTGCACCTGGTCATCGCTACCCGTCTCGACCCACCGTTTCCTCTAGCACGCCTGCGCGTCCGAGGGGCCCTGACTGAAGTACGTGCCGCTGATCTACGCTTTAATTCAGAGGAAGCCGCCGCGTTTCTGACTGAGGTGATGGACTTACCACTTTCTGCTGGCCAGATCACTGCACTGGAGGCGCATACCGAAGGCTGGATTGCGGGGCTGCACTTAGCCGCGCTCTCGGCCCAGGGACGATCGATGGAGCAACTGGCGCACTTCATCGAGGACTTCACCGGCAGCAACCGCTTCGTGCTAGAGTATCTGACCGAAGAAGTATTGGGGCGGCAAGCGGAGGAGATGCAAACCTTCCTGCTGCACACCTCCATACTCGACCGGCTGTGCGCACCGCTGTGCGAAGCCCTGTTGAGCGGGGAGCCAGGGAGGGCTGAGCCTAGCCAGTCTCAGCCCGCTCATCTCCAGCTGGAGTACCTGGAACGGGCCAATCTTTTTCTGCTCCCACTGGATGACGAGCAGCACTGGTATCGCTACCACCACCTGTTTGCCGATGTGCTGCGCAGCCGTCTGAAGCAGACCCGACCCACACTGGTAGCCGAACTGCATCGCCGCGCCAGCGCATGGTACGAGCAGCACGAGATGCTTGTCGAAGCAGTACAGCATGCGCTGGCCGCCCCTGATCTCGAGCTGGCTGCCCGCCTGATCGAACAGAACGGCATATCGATCGCAATCCGGGGGCAGGTTCACCTGGTGCTTGGCTGGTTGAACGCGCTGCCTGATGCGCTGGTGCGCTCACGTGCAAGACTCAGTCTCTGCTCTGCACTCATGCTGATGTTCACCAATCAATTGGAGGCGGCTGAGCTTCGCCTGCATGACGCTGAGGCGTGTGTCCAGGCAGGCATGCCGGCGGATCAGGCACGGATCATCCGGGGGTGGGTCGCTGGCGTCCGCGCGAATCTCGCTCTCTTCTCTGGCGACCTTGCGCACTGTGTGGCGTTCTCGCGTCAGAC
>VBHV01000378.1 GCA_005881995.1 Chloroflexota bacterium
CCTCGTCATTGGGTTCGATTGAGCCAAATCGCGAAGCAGGGTCGATCACGGCGTCAGTTAAGGTGTCTCACAACCGTTCGTTTCTTGAGAAAAAGGGAGAGACTTTGCAAAGAAGTCTCGCCTTTGATGAGGAAAAGCCATGTTAGACCTCACAACAGAAGAACCGTCTTCTCCAAAGAGAGAACCAACCTACGGACCGAAGCCGGGCAAGCTGCCGCGCGACCCTGTCGGAGGGTCAGCGCCGAATGTCCGTTGGGCCCACAAGCAGGATCAAGGGAACGTGTGATGGAACAGAGAGC
Source organism: Chloroflexota bacterium (assembly GCA_005881995.1). The sequence goes on from VBHV01000378.1 coordinate 300, forward strand.
AGCCAGGCGGGAGCCGCGCCTTTTCGGGCGCACACACGAACTCGCCGCGCTGTGGAGCCAGTGGGAGGCGACCACTGCCGGTCGCCTCCATGTCACCCTCGTGGCGGGCGAACCAGGGATTGGCAAGACGCGCCTCCTTCAGGAAATCGCAGAGGGCGCGGGGCAGGTCGGCGCACTCGTCTTGCGCGGAGGGGCCTCCGCAGCCGAGGGGATGCCCCCCTATCTGCCCTTTCTGGAGGCTCTTGGCGGCTACATCCGCACGGCTCCCCTTGAGCAACTCCGCACCCAGGCTGATTCCATCGCCCCCATCCTGGCGACGATTTTGCCAGAGTTGCCGCTGCGCCTGGGTGAGCTGGCACCCAGTTACCCGCTCCCTCCAGAGCAGACGCGCCTGCGGCTCTATGAAGCGGTCGGAATGTTTCTGGCTGCCATCGCTGTGAAGCGTCCACTGCTCCTGCTCCTGGATGATCTGCACTGGGCCGATACGTCCACCCTCGACCTGCTCTGCTACGTGGCTCAGCATCAAGCGGTCTCCCGCCTCTGCATCCTGGGCGCGTACCGCTCGGATGAACTGGCGAGCCGTCCAGCGCTGGAGCGCAGCATCCTGAGCCTCACCAGGAATCGGCAGTTGATGACCCTGGCGCTTCAGCCACTGGGTGAGGCCGATGTGGCCGAGCTGACCACGCGCCTGCTGGGTGTTCCTCCCGATCACCTCCTCAGCCAGCGACTCTGGAAAGAGAGCGAAGGCAACCCGTTTCTCCTGGAAGAGGTGGTCCGGGCGTGGCTAGAAAGCGGCGTGCTGACTGTGACCCCGAGCCGCGCGAGCATCAGTTCCTCCCCAGAAGCCCGCCTGCCCGCCAGTATCGGCAGCCTCATTCGCCAGCGCTTCGCTCGCCTGCCTCAAGAGGTGCTTGAGACCTTACGCCCTGCCGCCATCCTTGGCCGCACCTTCGCCGGCAGCTTTCTGGCAGAGGCCATAGGCCAGGACGAGGAACTGGTCGAGGAGCGGCTCCTTACCGCTGTGCAGGTGGAGGTACTGCGCTACGACCCCCCGGAGAGGTACACCTTCAGCCACGACCTCCTACGCACGTACCTCTACAACGAGGTCACGCCAGCGCGCAAGAGACGCTTCCATGGCTTCATCGGGCGTCTCCTGGAAGCCCGCCTCGACCAGGAGAATGCGCACCAGCTCGCCCAGCTGGCCTTCCACTTTGCCCACAGTGGCGACCATGCACGCGGGGCCACCTACTCCCAACTCGCGGCGGTGCAGGCGGTCCGTGCCGCTGCGCCTTTCGAGGCCATGTCCCATTACCACATGGCCCTGGATCTCCTCGACCAGCAGGATCAGCACCGCGGAGCGCTGTGGCTGGCTCTGGGTGAGGCGGCGCTCTCCGCAGGGGTGGAACGCGAGGCGATGCAGGCGTTCGAGGCTGCACAGACCTGGTTTACCCATCATCCCGATATGGTCGCTGCCGCGCGTGCTGCCTGTGGTCAGGGCCGCGCCTGGGCGCGATTGGAGGAGCATGCTGCGGCGCAAGCCGCCCTTGAGCAAGCGCTCACCCTCTTGCACGAGCATGCCTGTGCTGAGCAGGTCCTGGTCCTGGTGGAGCTGGCCACGCTTCTGGCAGTGAGTCTTGGCAAGCACACGGAGGGCTTGGTCTATGGACGGCGGGCGCTCGAACTGGCCGGCCAGCTTGGGGAAGGTCGTCTCGAAGCGATGGCGAACCGGGTTGTAGGGAATCTGTTGGTGCGCGGCAATGAGCTTCCCCAGGGCATTCCGCTGCTTGAACGCGCCCTCACACTGGCTCTTGCCGCCGACGATCCGGCAGAAGCGGCGGAGTGCTGCGCCTGCCTGACCACGGCCTACTTCTGGAGTAGCCGGATGCACCAGATGCAGGAGAGCCTCCTACGCCGGATAGAACTGGCCCATCGTTGCCAGGAGCCCTACCAGATGCGCCATCTGTACCCCTGGCTGACTGCATGCGCGGCTTGCCTGGGAAACTTTGTGGAAGCGGAACAATGGCTCTCCCGAGCAGAGACGGCGATCGCCTCTCTGGCCAGTCCCGAACCCCAGGCGTTTCTCCTCCAGATCCGCGGTATTCTGGCCGTGTCCCACCATGACTATGAGGCAGCTGAGGAGTATCTTGCGCAAGCGATGGTCCTCTTTCGCCAGATGGGCCCCGGCGTCTTGATCTGGTACCTGCCCCTTCTCGGATGGAGCCAGGCATTGCTGGGCAAGCGACAGGAGGCCCTGGCCTGCCTGCAGGAGAGCGAGGCGCTGCTCTCTTCACAGGAGCCTGGAACCATCCTCAGTGGCAACGTCACGCTCTATCTCGCGCAGGTGGCTCTCCTGCTCGCAGACTGGGAGCGGATCACGTCCTATACCACCAGGCTGCTACCTTTCCAGGGCTTATTCCTCGATGGGTTGGTTGACCGGATTCTCGGGGAACTCTTCACTTCCCAAACAAACTGGTCTGAGGCCCAGGCTTGCCTGAGCAGGGCAGAGGAGCTGGCCCGTCGGGAGAATCTGCTCCCCGAACTGGCCCTCACCCAGGTCGCACAGGCTCAACTGGCCCTCCCCCAGGGAGGAAGAGGGAGTGTGCTCCGGGCGCGTAACTGCTTCGAGCAGGCGCTGGCCCTGTTTCAGGAGATGGGCCTGCCTGGGCAGGTTCTTGCAGTACAAGCCCACCTGGAGCAGTTGCCAGAGCGCTCATCGTCTCGTGGCGCTCGCTCACTTCCCGCCGGGCTGAGTTCGCGGGAGGTCGAAGTGCTGCGCCTCGTTGCTCAGGGCAAAAGCAACCGCCAGATTGCCGAAGAACTCGTCTTGAGCGAGAAGACCGTGATCAACCACCTGACCAGCATTTTCAATAAGACCGTCACCGACAAT
>VBHV01000379.1 GCA_005881995.1 Chloroflexota bacterium
GGGCGAGAGCGGCGGACGTGGGGTTGGGAGGACCTTTATGGTCGCCCGCGTCCTGTTCATCTTGCTCACATCTTGCGGCAACACGACCACACCCCTCATCGTCCACCCTCGCTCCTACAGATCATCTGGCCCTGTGCCTGACTTCTCAGCTATGGTATAATACCTTCCGTGCAACACAAACATTCGTTCCTATCATGCGGCTGACTCGCAGAGTAGCCGCGCCAGCGGCGTTGCCGCATGCTTAACAATAATCGCGTTCGTTCCTATTTGGCTCAGATTCAGGGGGAGAGGGACTACTCATTATGGGAGATGCCGCGCCACAGCACATCGGGTCGTTTGCCATCATTCGCCTGCTTCACGACGGCCCGGATGGGAGCGTCTACCTGGGGAAACACCAGGTGCGCACCAAAAACTACATCACCATTCACGTCTACCCTCTGCCTCTTACAACGGATGAAGCCAGGGAAGCTTTTCTAACACGTGCGAAATCGCTCAAAAAATTGAAGCATCGAAACATCGCCGAGGTTGTGGACTACGGCCTGCTGGCCGGTGAAGCAAATGGCGAGCAGCAGTCTCCCCAGGGCTACCTGGTCATGCAATATGTCACAGGTAAGAGCATCCGCGAACACTTCCCCGCCGGGCAATGCCAAAAACCCGACGAGGTCAAGCGCATCCTATCGCCCATCGCGGACGCCTTACAGTATGCGCACACCATGCATATTCAGCATGGCGCCCTCCATCCGGGCAACATCCTTCTGGATGAATCCAGGCAAATCCTGCTGACTGGCTTCTCACCTATCCCTCCTGATCTATCGCAACCGCAGTATCAAGAGCCAGCCGCCATGCTGTACATGGCACCCGAACAGTTGCAAGGCAATCCTACCCTCACAAGCGACCAGTATGCGCTGGCCGTTATGGTCTATGAATGGTTGTGTGGACACCACCCCTACAGCGCAACCGAACGCGAAACGCTTCTGCAACAACAACTACACGAACCGCTTCCCGCGCCCCGCGGCCTGAACAACGATATCTCGCCAACCGTCGAGCAGGTACTCATAAAAGCCCTCACGCCCGACCCGGCAGAGCGCTTCTCGCATACCCACACCTTCGCATATGAATATCTACGCGCATTGATGGGTTTTTCTGGACCGCCCACCATTGCAACAGCACCACCGCCACCTTCGATCTCTAAAACCCGGGAAGGCGACAGTAAAGACGAGAAGGGGAACAAGGGCGCGATAAATCGCGCCCCTACAGAAAACGACACCAGTCTAGGGACGCGCTTCATCGCGCCCACACCCAAAACACCATTACCATCATCACATGATGATACCGATGTAGGGGCGCGATTTATCGCGCCCTCCTCGCCCACACCATCACCATCAAATGTCAAAGACGACGACGAAGAAACCTCTACCACGCGGGAAGACGACAGACCAAAGGTCAAACGTTTTTCAACCGGAAGTATCACCAACCTGCACAAAATCGTCACCACCGACCTGCGCCAGGGCGGTATTCTCTCGAAACGCCTGGGTGGTTACGAAGAGCGAACTGCGCAGATTGAGATGGCACGAGAGGTCGCCAGGGCCTTGACGGAGGAACAACACGCCATCATAGAAGCGAGTACGGGAACAGGAAAGGCGCTTGACGTAGACACTCCTATTCCAACGCCAGCCGGTTGGAAGCGCATGGGCGATCTCGTTGCAGGTGATTATGTATTTGACGAGAAGGGATACCCAACCCGTGTCACAGTAGCATTTGATATAATGCACGATCATAAATGCTATGAGGTTCTTTTCAGCGATGGCTCGTCGCTGATTGCAGATGCCGAGCATGAATGGGCATCTTACACAGCGTTAGATCGGGAATGGCATAAACGACCGAGGTCGAATATATATAGAGCGAAAAATTTCGTTACCCTGGACCAGCTTCTCTTGCTTGAGCAGATCATCGCTCTCTCCTCAAAAGACAACGTACTCTCGGTAACCGAGGCAGTAGAACTCATCGGAGGCCATCGCTGGAGCGTCTATCAAGCTGCTCGTCAGATAGGGCCTGTCAACTCCAAGATGCGACCCGCACGCTATCCACATCTGGAGCTTCTCACTACTGTGAAAGATCGCTTGACGAAAGACCTGATCGAACAGCGTAGAGGTGGGCGAGCATATACCCTTGTCACCACTGAGGAAATGGCAGCCACGCTTACGGCTGGCTCAATTCCACGAGCCAATCATGCCATCGCCGTAGCTGAATCTCTCAAGCTTCCAGATGTGGACCTTCCTATCGCGCCATATTTCCTTGGTGTCTGGCTCGGTGATGGTAGTAGCTACAACAACCAGATAACAACCGCCGATCCAGCTCTCATTACTGAAATTGAGAAAGATGGCTATACTGTTCGATCTCTAAAAAGCCATCCTTACCTGTACGCAGTTGATGACGAGCATGGTAAAGCTGTGAACCGATGGCAGCCCGGTATGACCGGTCGCCTGCGCGCGCTCGGGCTTCTACGTAACAAGCACATTCCGACAATTTATTTGCGCTCCTCAGAAAAGCAGCGCCGCGCCCTATTTGCCGGACTCCTCGATACCGACGGCACAGTTAGTCATACCGGGGCTATCGAGTTTACAACGACAAGCCCGCGGCTCGCGCAGGATGTGTTTGAACTGGCCTGTTCGCTTGGCTTCCGGCCTACACTTCGTAATGGACGCGCGCGATTAAAACAGAAAGACTGTGGCCCCAAATGGACGCTGTCATTCACAACACAGGAACCGGTCTTCCAACTACCGCGTAAGGCAAACACTCGGCAGGAGCGACTCCGCAATTATACCCCCGAACGCAATCGCTTCCGCTACGTTATCGCGGTCCACGAAGTACCTACACGCCCAGTACGCTGCATTCAAGTCGATTCTCAAAGTCATCTGTACCTCGCTGGCCGGTCAATGATTCCTACGCACAACAGCCTGGCCTACCTGCTCCCCATCGTGCGTTCAGGCCGTGGAGCCATCATCAGCACCGCCAACAAAGCGCTGCAGGAGCAGCTCTTCTTCAAAGATATCCCCTTCGTCAAGAAAAACGTACAGGACTTTGAGGCGGCGCTGGTCAAGGGCATGGGCAACTATATCTGCCTTGACCGCCTGGAAGATGAACGCAATCACGAATTCGCAGCCAGCAAGAATGTTGATTTTACGCGCCTGCTCAACGTGGTCAAAGAGTTTGAGTTAACCATATCCGGTGACTTTGAAACCCTCGGCTTCTCTGTTCCAGGTGAATTGCGCGGGAGGGTCAATGCCGACCGGGATCAATGCGCGTGGACTGAGTGCAACTTCT
>VBHV01000380.1 GCA_005881995.1 Chloroflexota bacterium
GCTAACGACCCTACTGAATGAAGTGGCTGTCCTTCCCGTGGAAACCGTATTGGTGCTGGACGACTACTATGTCATCGAGGCTCTGCCGATTCACCAGGCACTGGCCTTTCTGCTCGAGCATCTTCCACCTTGGTTGCACTTGATCATCTCTACTCGTGTTGACCCGCTGCTGCCTCTGGGACGGTTGCGTGTGCGAGGAGCCTTGACCGAAGTGCGCGCTGCTGATTTGCGTTTCACCTCTGAGGAAACCGCCACTTTTCTCAAGGAGGTGATGGGGCTCCCGCTTTCAGCGGAGAACATTGCTGCATTAGAGACGCTCACCGAGGGCTGGATTGCCGGTCTGCAATTAGCCGCACTCTCGGCACAGGGACGTCCAGTGGGGCAGCTGGAACAGTTTGTTGATGCGTTCACGGGTAGCAACCGCTATGTGGTAGAGTACCTTGCCGAAGAAGTACTGGGGAAACAATCAGACGAGATGCAGACCTTTCTGCTCTATACTTCCATTCTCGACTGCATGAGCGCCCCCCTGTGTGATGCCCTTTTGACCATCGAGCAAAGGGAAGCTGAGCCCGACCCAGTCCAGCACGCTGATGTTCTGCTGGAGCACTTGCAACGCGCCAACCTGTTTCTTACCCCATTGGACGAAGAGGGGCGCTGGTATCGCTACCACCACCTTTTTGCGGCTGTGCTGCGCAGCCGCCTGAAGCAGGTCAAGCCCAAATTGGTCCCGGAGTTACATCGTCGGGCCAGCAGTTGGTACGAGCAGCACGGGCTGCTCACCGAAGCCGTGCAGCATGCACTGGCAGCTCCCGATTTCGAGTGTGCTGCCCGCTTGATCGAACAGGTCGGCCTGCCAGTCGGGATTCTGGAACAGATCCACACAGTGCTTGGTTGGCTCAAGAGGCTTCCAGATGCACTACTACGCGCACGCCCCACTCTCTGCATCGACCACGCAGTAACGCTGATGTTCACCAATCAGTTGGAGGCTGCTGAGGCCCGATTGCAGGATGCCGAACGATGCCTCCAGAATGACGTGCCTGCCGACCATACCTGTGCCATCTTGGGCCAGATCGTCACAGTACGCGGAAACATGGCTCGCTTCTCCGGTGATCTCGCTCGTTGTGTCACCCTTTCGCAGCAAGGGCTTGATCTATTGCCGGAGACGGAAGTGATCTTCCGTGCGAGCGCCATGGTAAATGTGGATCACGCTTACCTGGTGAGCGGGGATGTGACGCCCGCCATGGAACGACTGGCAGCGGAAGCGACTGCACCTATACGAGCCTCGGGCAACTTGTCTGCAACCTTGAGAAGCTTCACCAACCTGGCCAGACGGCAAGTGCTGCAAGGTCGGCTTCACCAGGCTGTGGCCACCTATAGAGAAGCGGTGCAGATGGCATCAGGACCAGGGGGAGTACAGATCCTGATCGATAGTCCAGGCTACTCGTTTGGCCTGGGTGATGTGCTACGTGAGTGGAACGACCTGGACGCTGCCGAACGTCACCTGATGCAAGGTATGGAGGAGATCAAAGGGACGTTGACGGTGGATGCCGAGGTAATCACGCAGGGCCACATTGCTCTGGCTCACCTCCAGCAGGCACAGGGTGATTACATCAGTGCACTTGCAACTTTGGACGAGTTCGTACAGGTGGCACGTCAGCGCTCCTTCGTTTCTCATCTGTTCGAGCGTGGAGCAGCCGCACAAGCACAGATAGAATTGGCGCAGGGCAATCTGGCGACAGCCAGCCGCTGGGCGGGTGCCAGCAGCTTATTCGTCGATGGCGACTTCAGCTATCCCCAGGAAGGGCAGTATCTAACCCTGGTGCGAGTACGCATTGCCCAGGGACGGAATGATCCGGCGGCTCCCTTCCTTCGGGACGCCCTGGTGCTTCTGGATCGTCTCCTACACGATGCCCAGGGCAAAGCACGAGTCCATAGTGTGATTGAAATCCTCGTCTTACGAGCCCTCGCCTTGGACGCACAAGGTGACCAATCGGGTGCGCTAACCACCCTGGAACGCGCTCTCATCCTCGCCGAACCGGAGGGCTACTTTCGCATCTTCGTCAACGAAGGCGAGCCGATGTTACTCCTACTCTCCAAACTGCAAGCGACACACCGTGATGCGAGTGGATATCTTCAGACCTTGCTTATAGCAGGTGGCCTCCATGAACATGAGCCCCCTGCTACACCATTGATAGCGTCTAGGGCAGCTCCTACCAGGTCACTTCAACCATTGCTTGACCCACTGAGCGAGCGAGAACTGGAAGTCTTGCATTTGCTGGCGAGTGGTGCCTCGAATTACGAGATTGCCGAGCACCTTGTAGTAGCGGTCAGTACGGTCAAGCGCCATGTAGGCAATATTTTTTCCAAATTACCAGTGAACAATCGCACGCAGGCGGTAGCACGTGCACGAGAACTCGGATTGCTCTAATTCACATCCAGGTAGTGGCTCATGTGAGAAGGTTAGCCCGGTCTAGATTATAGCGATAGAGAAAGAGGTGCAGCAAGCCTTGGTCTTGACCCAGAAAAGTGTGGAAGGTAAACTTGAAGAAGTGGACCTGGCACGGGAAGGGAAAGGACATGCAAAAGGAACAACGAACCTTTACGCGGGAATTTAAGCAAGAAGGGGTCCAACTGGTGCGATCAAGCAAGAAATCACAAGCTCAAATCGCAAGGGATTTAGGGATCGCAGACAGCACGCTGCATCATTTGCTAGGCGCTTGAGGTCTCCATCAGTGGCTATTATGCCTGGAGAAGCCGCCCGACGAGCCAGCATTGCCGAGAAGATACCCAACTCGCAGCCCACATCCAACAAATTTTTCTGGAGCATC
>VBHV01000381.1 GCA_005881995.1 Chloroflexota bacterium
CATAAGCGAGGAGCCAGCGCCGCCAGGGAATGGCCTTTGGTGATGCTCCCTCAATGATACTTGAGTCTAGAGACTGGTTTATAGTTGTATTGTTCATTGGTTATCAGATACTCCCATAGTTAGACATGACGGAATAGAAAGCAGCGGGTAGAACCTGGCAACAAATGCAATGCAGAACAGAGAATGGCGGGATGGCTAGCGTGAGAATCGGGGAGAGTAGTTCGAGTGAGCAGAGCAACCAGAAAGGATTACCCCTACTTCGTATCATCTAAGAAGTAGCGGCCCCCTTTTACGGGCGTTCATACATCGGCACCACTTTCCGCCGCATAAGCAAATGTGCCCAGCTTATACGGCAGAAACATGTGTGATGTGTTTATATGGAAAATGATAGGCCAGCAGATGGGCGATTTTGTCTTGCCCAACCTGGCATATAATGTCATTGCTCATGTGTAGATGCTAACATATGCTCTACTTGAGTGTCAAGGTTATAACGCAGTCAAATTGTATTCCTGGCAATCATTCACAAACTCCGCCCCCCATGGCTAGAGTACCCTGAGCTTTAATTCGCGAAAAGTGGTAAAATAGAGACGAACGGTCGAGATTGGTTTATCGCTTTCCGACGAGACATCAAGGTAGAAGTGTAACATTGAGCATGCGACATTTATACCGTTACATAGGTGATGACAATGTAGGGGCACGATTTATCGCGCCCACATTCCAGGCCGATTCCTTGCATCTAGGGCGCAATGATGAACCTTCAAAAATTACGAGGGAATGTAGGGACGCGATTTATCGCGTCCACCAGGGCGCATATGGAACCGGGGCCTGGACGCGATAAATCGCGTCCCTACAGATGCCCGGACAAGTTATCAATGTTCTTTATTGCGCCCTGGATTACAGACAATAACATACTGTGAACCTCGTGCATCTCCTATAAGGAGACGGGCTATTTTCATAAGAACAGAAAAAGATGGTTTAGCAGCGTCCTTTATGTAGAAGTATTAACGATGATACGGACTTACGTCTCTGGAAAAGTTGATGCCTGTAGGATATTAGTCACTTATGCGTTTTATGTTTTGTGAGGAATTGACAGTCCAAACAGTGCAATAACTCATATCGATTGCGTGCGATATGATGTATAATGCAGCTAATAATAGGTTGTTTCTATGGGCCAATGCTCAGAAATTGTCCCTCCGGAGAGCAGGACAGATGTTATGAATAAAAAGGCTATGTTATCCCTTACAGGAGATAAACGATTGAGGTTACTGCGTATTGCATTTGTGGTAGGGATTATCACTCTTCTTAGCTTTATTATGGCGCCCGGCGTGCCCTCGGCCTATGCCGACGAGGTACCCGGCGGCAATATCACCGACCCCGGTGTGCGCGCTGTCGATATTGCCCAGCCCGCGGTTGTGCGCATCATTACCTTTATCAACTCAACGTTGACGGTGCATTTTTCGTCTGGTGATGTCACGTTCCCTCGAGGTGGCAGTGCCGCATATCAATTGATATTATCCGGTTCCGGCACCTTTATTAGCGCGCATGGTGATCTTCTGACCGCCGATCACGTGGTGGCTCCTCCTACGACGGACCTGGATTCTTTCCTGCAACAGGTGGCAGCTCAGGACGTGGCGAATTACATGAATACGACGCTGCATGCCAATCCACAGGTTACAGCCACCCAGGTGGCACAGAGTCTGGCCAGTGGACAACCTCCCTCTACGAGCCACTACAATCCGCCGCAAAGCAGAGTTTACTTGAGTACCGAGTACACCGGTCCTCTGAATGCGCCGGATTTCCGGAGTATCCCCTCAAACTTGTTCGCCAATGTTGATCGGATCGAGGCACAGAGTTCCTTTACTAATCAAGATGTGGCGATCATCCATGTCAGCAATATGGATGATATGGCGATGGTGCAGTTGGGAGATTCCTCTGGTGTGCAGGCGCAAGATACGTTAAAGATTATTGGTTTTCCTGGTAATGGAGACGTAAGCGTTAAGCCAACCAACCTGCTTACTTCATCGATTAACCAGATTTTTGTCAGCTCGATCAAAACCACTGATACGGGCGCTCCCGTTATCCAGGTGGGGGGCAATGTTGAGCATGGTGACAGCGGCGGACCCGCGCTGGATAGCGGTGGAAACGTAGTTGGCATTGTGAGCTTCGGTTCTAATGGGCCGGGCAGTACCAGTTTCTTGCAGGTCAGCAATAGCGCGCGTATGCTGGTACAATCGATAGGATTGAATACGACACCCGGGGCATTCCAGAAAGGTTGGAGTCAGGCCTTTAACGATTATGGCGCCACAGCTCAGGGTCACTGGCATAAGGCCGCGCAGGAGTTCCAGCAGCTTGCAACCCGCTATCCGCTCTTTAAGGCTATCACACCATTCCTGAACTATGCGCAGAAGCAGGCGCAAAACGAGCGCGTGTCAACGGGCCAACCCACAGCTACACCAACAACACAACCGGCGGGAGCATCGTCCTCGTTCCTCTCTAACAGCTGGCCGCTATTAATAGGTGGGCTGGTGGTTATCCTGGGAGTAGTTCTCTTTGGAGCGCTGGTATTCCGGCGACGAAGCCCGAAACCTGCAGTGGTAGGAGGAATAGGGAACGGGCGAGTCTATTCGTCGTCGCCAGCTCAGCAGGTGCAGAGCGATCACCAGGGTCGTCTGGACAAGGAGCAGGGCGACCGCCAGGGCCGTCTGGATAAGGAGGGCGACCGCCAGGGTCGCCCCTACAATACACCCACTCCACTTACATCATCATATAGCCAGAGACCTGTTATGTCCCAATCACAATCGAACAATCAACCGCAGCCGAATGATGCAATAACGGCCTTTGGGGCGCCATCATCGACCTGGCCTTCGCCACCCGCGCCTCGTCCCGCGCCGCCAGCATCACCAACGCCCAGGCCGTCGGAGGCGTTCCCAACGATGCCTTCGAATAGCTCAGGCAACCTGGTGCCCTGGCCCTGCGGTCACATGAATCGCCCGATAGCGCGTTTTTGCAGCGTA
>VBHV01000382.1 GCA_005881995.1 Chloroflexota bacterium
AGTAGCCAGGTATGCACAGGTCGACTTCCGCGCTTCGCTCACCTTGTACACTCTACGCCGGGCCGAACTTGTACACATGCTGCGCCACATAAAACTTGAAGACTGGCAGCGAATCGGCATCCACGAAGAGCGCGGACCTATCTCATTGCTTCATATAATAACAGCACTAGTTGAGCACGAAGAGGAACACTGTGCTCAACTGGAGGCTATGTATACTAGCCCTTGATAGCCGCTCATACCATGACATTGCGCGGTTTGTCAGGTTTTCACTTCCAGGAGACATGAATCATGAGCGACTCACGACAACCTATCCCGGTGGCTGTTCTAGGCGCAACCGGCATGGTAGGGCAGCGTTTCATCGAACTGCTGCAGGGACATCCCTGGTTTGAACTGGTGGCCCTTGCCGCATCCGAGCGACACGCAGAACGCACTTATGCAGAGGTAGCGCAATGGAGGTTGGCGGGCAGCGCAATGCCAGCCTCGGTCGCCTCTCTGCCAGTAACGGCCTGCCGCCCTGATGCGCTGCCTGCAGGTGTAAAAATTGTCTTTTCAGCCTTGCCTGCAGAGGTAGCGGGAGAGATCGAAGTGAATTTTGCCCTGGCCGGTATGGCAGTGTTCAGCAACGCGAAAAATTACCGCATGGAGCCAGATGTGCCCCTGCTCATTCCAGAGGTCAACGCCGATCATGCAGGCGCGCTCAGCGAGCAACGCAAAAGGCGAGGTTGGCCGGGCAGCATCGTCACCAATGCCAATTGTTCGGCCACACCCCTGGTTATGGCGCTCAAACCGCTCCAACAGGCCTTTGGCGTGCGCAAGGTGATGGTGACAACGCTGCAGGCCATCTCCGGCGCGGGCTATCCTGGCCTGCCCTCCTACGATATTCTCGACAACGCCATTCCCTACATCGGTGGAGAAGAGGAAAAAGTGGAAAAGGAGACCCGCAAGATGCTGGGCACCTGGGAGGAAGGCAAAGGGTTTAGCGATGCACCCATCGTCGTCAGCGCGCAATGTAATCGCGTGGCAACACGCGAGGGCCACCTGGAATGCGCCAGCGTTGAACTGGAAAACGAGGCTGACGAGCGGGATATGCTCGCTGCCTGGGAGCACTATCAATCTGAGGCTCAGCAACTCCAATTACCATCCGCCCCACAACACGCGCTCGCCTACCGCCATGAACCCAATCGCCCCCAGACCTTGCTCGATAGAGATGCCGGTCACGGCATGACCGTAACACTGGGAAGATTGCGCCGTTGTCCTATCCTGAGCTATAAATTTGTCCTGCTGGGTCATAATACCATTCGCGGCGCGGCTGGCGGCTCGATTTTGAACGCTGAATTTTGTGTGCGCAAGGGATTGCTTTAGAAAAAAAGGTTGACATTTTACTTTTCAAATGCTATTGTTACGCTAATAACAGAATACAGACTGACCCGTGATGACCGAAAAAGTACGAGGTACTTCCTTTCAGCCGGATGAGTGCGCAGCACTGGCTGCGTCCAAACAGCGTTTCCGGCTGGATAAGGAACCTGGCGGCCAATAGCGATCCGGCGTTTGGTGGAAGGCTGGAAGGACACGCCTCCTCAGAACCCCCTCGTGAGCGGCTCTCCAAAGAAAGTGGCAACTGCCACAAGTAGGAGAGGTGGAAGGTTCCCACGCAGCAAATGAACCGGAAACAAGTGGTCTTGCATCTTCGTTACACCGTTGTAGCCAGGATGTTCCCAGCGCTGTGATTTCTCGCCTGAGAAAGAAGACAATCAGGGTGGTACCACGGGAGTTTGTGTAGAAACAAAAGTAATGCACAACGAACTCTCGTCCCTTTACCGTCGGAGAAGGGATGAGGGTTTTTTTATGCTCTTTTTCTTCTAGAAGGACTCCTGATATGGCCATTACTTTTTCACGAACATCTGAGGGCGATACTAGCCACAGGCATCACCTGAGGGCGGAAGTACTGCGAGAGGTGTTGCGCTACATAGACTGCGTGAAAGGGAAGCTGCTCGTGATTAAACTGGGGGGCAGCACTCTAGAGCACCAGCGCGATGTTTTGCAAGATATAATCTTGTTGCGCAGCCTGGGAGCTTTTCCTGTCCTGGTGCATGGAGGAGGCCCATACATCAATGCCTGGCTGGAGAAGCTCAACATACCAGCGCGATTTGAAAATGGTCTGCGGGTCACCGACGCACGCACGCTGGATATCGTTCGTATGGTGCTGCTCGGCCAGGTCAATTCAGAGCTGGTGCTGATGGCGACACAAATGGGTGGCAGAGCCATTGGATTAAGCGGTACGGATGGCGGCATGGTACAGGCAAAAATTCTCAATCAGCGGCTGGGCTTTGTCGGAGAAATCGAATCGGTTGACCCCACGCTCGTGCAATCGCTGCTCGACCAGGGATACATTCCCGTGATCGCTCCGCTTGGTCAGGGACCAGGGGGCTCATGCTTGAATATCAACGCGGACCTCGTCGCAGCTCACCTGGCAGGCGCCCTCAAAGCCGAAAAACTCATTTTTCTCAGCAATGTTTCCGGCATCTGCCGACAAGACGGTTCGTTGATCTCGGAACTAACAGAAACCGAGGCCAGACAACTTATCGCCGATGGCATCATTAGCGGCGGCATGATCCCCAAAGTCGCTGCCTGCCTCGATGCCCTGTCCACCGTCTCCTGCGTGCATATCGTTGATGGAGGGGAGCCGTATGTACTGCTTCGCGAGTTGCTCACCGATCAGGGAGCAGGCACAATGATCGTAAGAAGCGCCGGATAAATCAGAGGCGTCCGACACGGACGCCTCTTACGGTGTATATTTGGGAATCAAGCGCGAGC
>VBHV01000383.1 GCA_005881995.1 Chloroflexota bacterium
CACGTGACCTGGTAAACCACGTATGCCTCAATTTTATACTGTCGATAGTGAGAGCTTGCTAAGAGTACCCGCTGCTTCAATGCCTCAGCTTGTTTCGTATTCGGCGGGAATACATAGGTGGGATGAGGAGCTGCTTGCACAATCGAGTGATAGGCCACATAGCGATCATATCCCGGCTGCAGTCGTTCGTCCACGGCGCTACAAATGACCTTCTCCTGACTAAGAAAGGTGATTACATTGCAGGTCGCGTAATCGGAGTACACGCGTGTTGCACCAACCTGCTGCAGGTCTCGAACCAGGGTTTCCTCATACTGATACACATCCTGCGCCGTGTGGATCTGCATGAATGTCCCGACCATCCCGTTCACGAATGTCGCAGTTACCAGTAAGAGCAGTCCGCCACTCAAGAGCAACCCTGCCTTTGTCCGCCAGTTGGAGATCTTCTGTAGGTTCAGATTTTGCCAGAGGGGCCACAAGAGAGCAGGGATAGCGAGCAACAGGCAGGTTAAATAGCGAAAAGTAGTATCGGGACCGGTGGCTGATGCCGGTGCGACGGCATAAAGTACTAGCGTCAAGCCCGCACTCGTCAACAGCATCAGCCGACCGTACTGGCGGATCGCTTCCTGCCGCTCTTCTAAAGAGATGCCCTGTGTCATGTCCGCGCGCAGGTGACGACGGTATCGCCAGATGGCCGAAACTGCAAGACAGACTGCGACGAACCATAGGATGAGATAGCCAGCGCCCCAGCCGCCTTCTAACAGCACACATGGCAGCGTTGCGGGCGTAGGCGATCCAGAAGGCGGGATAGCGCTTAGCGGGCAGTGCATACTGCCCCCTGTTGCCATAGGCAGGGCAACAAAGAGAGTACCGGTGAGCTGGTTCACCCATGTCAGGTGCCGCACCACCATGTCCTGGGCACCTCCATGATGGATATTCATCAGAATAATCAAAGAATTTTGGAGCAGGGGCGCGGTCAAATTGTAGTAGATCTGCGGAAACCCACCAACGATGATCCCAAGCAGGAGACTGAGACCAGACAATCCCAGCAGTTCTCTACGGCAGAACAGCCACAAAAGCAATCCTGCCGCTGCCACAAAGGGCAGAATCAGTAGATCCACCCACAGCGCGAGTCCCACTATAAGCCCAAGTAAGCCGTAGATCACGAGGCGTTTCCATCTCTCCTGGCCGATCCTGTGTGAAGAGAGTGCCAACCAGACCGCAAGCAGGCATATAAGTGCAGCGAACATCTCTATCTCTGGATATTCACCGGATGCCCGGAGTTGAAGGAAAAGCACATCGGGCGAACCCAGGCTCAGCAAGATCACCGTCGCCAGGGCAAATTTCTCACTGTAGAGGAGACGAACCAGGTAAAACATGCTGATCAGAAACCCAATGAAGAAGAGCACCAGGGGCAGGCGTAATGCGAAAAGCGATGTCCCGAAAAGACGGAAGAGCGGGGCAGCAGCGTAGCCCTCCAGAGGTCCCAGGTAGGCCCCGCCATAGAAGAAACTAGGATGGTCCCCCTGGAAAGCTACGTGGAGTGCGAGTACGCCCATATTGCCCTCGTCAGCATCAGTAATAGGCCAGTTAGAATAAATAAGTACGAAGCGGAGTACCGCGGCGATAGCCACGACGGCGAACATCCAGAGTTCATAATGGCTGATATATTTGAGCCGCTTCAAAATCTTCACGTTTCCCCTTCTCCTATCTGTAAATAAGATCATTATACAAAAACGTACCTATCTACAGTAAAGTAGCAAAGAGGTGCCAGGCACGCTATTCCCCATTTCGCAGTTCTACCACGAAAGTGAAATGATCCAAAGAGTAAGATATAATAGGGCAATTATTGTACCAGAAAAGGCAGGCCAGTCCATGCACTTCGACATCTTTACACTCTTTCCTGAAATGTTCCAGGGGCCATTTACCGAAAGCATTCTGAAACGCGCGCAGGAGCGAGGATTATTAAGCATTGCGCTGCACAACATCCGTGACGCCACCAGCGACAAACATCACGTGGTAGACGACTACCCCTATGGCGGCGGCGCAGGCATGGGCATGAAACCAGACCCCATTTTCGCCGCGGTCGAGTCCATTCACCAGGGTGGGCCAATCATCCTGCTCACGCCCCAGGGCCGCCCTTTCACGCAGCAAATCGCCCGCGAACTCTCACAGCAAGAGCGCATCACCTTGCTCTGTGGACACTACGAAGGCATCGATGAACGTGTGCGCCAGCATCTCGTCACCGACGAACTCTCGCTAGGCGACTACGTGCTGACAGGCGGCGAACTGGCAGCCATGATTATCGTCGATGCCACCAGCCGCCTTCTCCCCGGTGTGCTGGGTGGTGAAGCATCAACTCTGGAAGAGTCGCACAGTAGCGGCCTGCTGGAATATCCCCACTACACCCGTCCCCCCGAATTCCGCGGCTGGCGCGTCCCCAACGTCCTATTATCGGGCAATCACGCCGAAATAGCAAAGTGGCGAAGGAAAGAAGCGATACGACGGACAAAAGAACGGCGACCCGACCTATTCGCAAAGCTGGATTTGAGCAGCAAGCAGGATGTGCAGTCGCTCAAAGAATTGGAAGAGGAAAACCAGGATGTAACTTGAGAAATTTTCGTCGCTTGAGAAGAAGTGAGCTGCATTTCATACCTCTTTAACTCCTGGCCCTGCACCATTCCCCTGCTGATTCCCTTTCGCCGCCTGTTTCTTCAAAAACTCTTCCTTTGCCTTCTCTTCCGCCATAATATCAGCCGCCTCATCCGCCATTGAGCGGCCTTCGCCGCCACTGCCATTCCCGCTGTACTTGCCCCGTTTTTCCAGCACCTCGCGGGAACGACCGCCGGATTCGATGCGACCAATGATGCCGCGCTCTTCCAGCAAGTCGATCAGGCGGGCCGCGCGTGAATATCCAATACGCAGGCGGCGCTGCAAGAGGGAGATAGAGGCGCGTTCGTACTCCTGCACGACCTGCTCGGCCTGGTCTAGCAGCTCATCATCCAGCTCGTAT
>VBHV01000123.1 GCA_005881995.1 Chloroflexota bacterium
CTGCGAGCGCTGGGCCAATGAGTCCAGGCACGACCCAGGCGCTCGCAAGGATGGCGATCATGGCGGGTTTCAGCTGTACTGGATAGCCGCGCCCAAGGCAGACATAGGCGACGGAGGCAATGGTGCCTGCTCCCAAACCTTGCACACCCCGGCTCAGAACGAAGATGAGCATCGAGGATGCGGTGCCAGCCAGGATCAGGCCGAGGACGAACAGTGATACACCGATCGTGAAAGGGAGGGCAGGTCCTTTGCGGTCAGCTTCATCGCCGGCCAGAATGAGACCGATAATCGTCGCGAGCATATAGGCGCTGAAAGACCAGCCATACAAACTCAGTCCCCCCAGGTTCGCAACGATCCTGGGCAGAATGGTGGCGACCGCCAGCCCCTCGAAGGCCGGACCTAAGGTGAGAAGAATGAGTCCCAGGGTAAGCCGCCGGTGTTGTGAATGCCATACACCTTCAGATATCGAAGCACTTTTTTCGTTGGTTTCTGGTAGTAAGGGTCTTGTTTGTGACATTGAAAGAACTCTTCCTCTCCTCCAAAATGCGTTGGATTGCTCACCCGCTGCAGGGTAAGATGGAGCAGGTCATGGTCGAGCAAGTGGGCAAACTGCGCGAACAGATGCTCAGCGTGAACACGCTTCCAGAGCCTGAAATACCAGAGGGATGGCAGGGAATGCCCCCGATGTTTGGCCCCACGATAGCGAGAGGCATGAGGCTTCAGCGAAGAATTCAGGGCTAGTAGAGCATGGGCAAACTCACTCCTGGGGATGCCCGCCGGTGTTCCCTCGATATTCGCCGTGCGCCGCTCCGGTCTTCGCGAGTGTGATACGAGCAGGGAGCGTGCTTTGACTGGAGAGGAGCGCTATGACCAGGACGCCGTTTCCATAGGTAACATTGGCGTGCTCCCCATCTACGGCTTCCGTGAAGGTAAGCTCGCGGTGATAGCCTCCCACGTTCCATTCGTTGAGGAGGACCTCTTTGGCATCTTTCAAAGTACCACGCAGGTCTCCGTGTATGATCAACTGGCCTTGCTCGGTGACCTCGACCAGGATGTCCTCAGGCTCGAGTCCAGGCATGGGAGCCGCAATCGTCAGGTGGTCGGGCGTGCGATACACATTGACAGGAATGAGCTGGAAACTGGTTAACTCTGGCATACGAGTTGTCTCCTCATTTTTTTAATGCTCTAACATGCAACGTCAAAGTCCGTCTGAGCAGTCAGAGAACTTCTCACTCACTTACATTACGTTGACTTATAGGTTGACGTTTCCTGGTTCTCGGTAGCAATATGCATAAGTCCTATGTCATACAACGGCAGATCTAGGATACAATCACTCTACGGAAGACGGGTTTGACAGAGCGATCCAGGAAGATGTAGCCGAGCGTAACGGCGCTCAGGAGAATCCCGAAGATAGGGCCAAACAGGTGTAGGCTTCTATATTCAGGCTGCGTCAGCAAGAAGAGTTCGTATGCAATCTCCATAGACTCGTAGACGGCTGTGAGCCAGAATGCCCAGAATTGGAGTGTCCACAAGCTGTAGACCACTATGAAACCCAGCGCCGCAGCAATACTCAAGGCGATAAAATCACGTGAGCCGGGAGCGATGAAGAAAAGCAAGCCGATACAACTGATGGCACCTAAAAATTCAAAGACGGACAGCGTGGTGATACCGGAAGGGCGCCGACGGCGGAGCGCTTTCATAGATTTCTCTTTTCGTAGAGACTTCCAGGGCAGCCGCCCTGGCAATCATTCACAAACCCTGGTTGCTTGCTAAAGTAGGATAAGCTATGCATTGACTATACTCATCTACTCGTGGTGTTGTCAAGTAACTCGTAACTCGACTCGATCGAAGCTTTCATCCAGTCAACACATGTGCTATACTGTTTTTGCTCGCACGGACTACCAGCTTTTCATGATGTGATACCAGGGGGAGTAGATGGCACTTGAAGGGCAACAACTGGTCCGGTATCGGCTCGTGCGCCTGCTTGGAAGCGGCGGCATGGGTGAAGTCTACCTCGCGGAAGACGCGCGCATTCAACAGCAGGCCGCTATCAAGGTAATCCGGTCAGAGATGACTCCATCGGGATACCAAAGCGCAGTCGCAGCGGTATTATCTGCGCATTGGCAGGGATGGGTCTTATAATCTCTACTGCTACTCGAGCGACACTACCATCTGCACCTCCGCTTTGGTAAGCAATATATGCAATCGCTTGCCGGGCATTGTACGTCGTCTCCAAATCTCCGGTGATGGCGTTACTAAAGATATCGAGGAGGAGCAATAGGATGCAGGAACGGAGAGGAATCAGGCGACGGTCACGGAATATATGGCGGACATCTCTTTTTATTTTCGTGAACATGATCATTCTTCTTCTGATGATCATCGGGAGCAGCGCGCTCTCGTACTCCGACTTCGCCATTACCGGGCAACCGCCGAACTTGCAGGCGAGGCCAACAGCGAATAAGACGCTGACAACTATTGGGGGAAATCGCTGGACCGGTGATATGCAAACTACCGCACCGAGCTTCGACTTCTCGCCACCAGGCACCCAGGTGATGAACGTCTCCCCGCTCTTTGAGGATTACTATAACAATAGCGGTGGCGCCCACAGTCTGGGTACTCCGCTGACTGTGGCTTTTCCCACCGACCAGGGTTGGATTCAGTTCTTTGAGTCAGGGGCGTTGCTCATGCCATCATTTGAGCAGAAACATACCCGTGATGCAGGTGATCCACGGTCGGAGGACCCCCTGGTGGGGTTGATTGAAACCGGCGTCAAGGACCTCAGCACAGGAATCATTCGTCTTCCCTTGTTCCAGGCGTTGCTCACAGTTGGCAGCCAGGTGCCCATTGGCGACGCGAGTAGTCCCCTGACCTATGTCGATCTGCGCAAGGCTACCAACCCCGATCTCATGGTATCGACAGCAGCCAGCAGCTCCGCTCTATCTGCGGAAGTCTTCGTCAAGGAAGGCGTCCGCGCCGGAAAGGACGTTGGTCACCTGATTCCAATGTCGCTTTGGAGCTATATCAACCGCCCCGATATCTCACCCGATGGATGGGAGACAGATTTCGGCCCTCCACTCACCGAGGCGCTTTCCTTTACCGTCATGAAGAATGGCAGCTTGCATCAGATGCTAGTGCAGGCGTTCTGGAGCGATGGACTGGTGCTCGATCAAAACACCCTGGATACCTCAGGTCAGCCCCAGATTCAACTGCTCGAAAGCGGCGTGGACTACCTGCGCACACTTGGCCCACCCGCGGCTGTGATTAGCGCTCAACTGCCTACCTGGGTGCAGGGAGAGACCGCGCTCCTCGACGCGCCTGGTACCGGCCAGTCGCTTGCCCACGTTGGACAGGATTTTCCGCTCACTCTCCTGGGCGATACAGCCTGGGATAAGGCGATGCTCTGGTATCATGTACAATGGGCTGTCCCAAACCGCACGGCTAGCGGGTGGGTGCAAGCATCCGCCATTTCCTTCACCTCGCCTGACAATGCTGTCGGCTGGGCTGCAGTGGACGCGCTCTCCCCCGACCTGGCAGCCTATCTTGCCAGCCTGGGCGGCAACGTGGGCGCTGCGATCTACGATGTAACCGGCAATCGTTATTATACGTACGACGAGGATGGCCAGTTCATTACCGGAAGCTCGATCAAGGTGCCCATTATGCTGACGCTCCTCAACCTGACCGAGAGCCAGGGCCGCGAGCCGGACGACAACGAGATGAGCCTGCTGACAACCATGATTGAGAACTCCAATAACGATTCTGCCGCGGCGCTGTACTATGGTGAAACGGGCGGTGCAGCCGGTGTCACCAGTTACCTGCAGAGCATTGGTATTAACGGCCTGAATGCTGACCCCGATGCCTTTGGCTGGAGTCTGATCACTCCCCAGGCTATGGTGAATCTGCTGACCCTGCTGTATGAGGGTAAAATCCTGACGACTACCGACCGAGCACTGGCGCTTAACTTGATGGAGAATATTGAGCCTGATCAACAGATAGGAGTAGGAGATACCGCGCCCTCCGGGGCCACGGTGGCGATGAAAGATGGGTGGGTACCTGGTCCTGATAACCTGTGGGCCATGAATTCTTCCGGCATTGTAACGTTGGGCCAGCAGACCTATATCATCGCCGTCTATTCTCAGGAACAAGCTTCTTTAGGGGATGGGCAGGCAATCGCCCAGCATGTTTGTGGCACCATTGCCTCGCTGCTCGCCTGACGGTACTTTGTTCACCAGGGAAGCATTGCTTTCTTGCTCTCAATAGATTCCTCGCCGTTCTGCCTTTGCTTGACGTCTGCCTTCTGAAGCGGTAGGATGAGGAGCAGCATTGAGTTAGAGACAAAGGTGAAGAGGAGGACACTCATGGACGTACGCAAATTGACAGAGTCAGATGCCGAGGCATTTTGGAACATCCGGTTACGGGCGTTGCGTGACAACCCCGATTCGTTTGGCTCATCCTATGAAGAGATTCTCGAACGAGGCATCGCGGGTATGGCGCAGGGACTTCGCAGGCGGGATAGCGCGCCTGACGACGCGACCTTCGGTGCATTCGACGGAACAACGCTGGTTGGTATTGCCGGCTTCCGGCGGGAGGAAGAAGCGAAAAGGCACCATAAGGGCGTCATCTGGGGTATGTATGTGCCACAGGAGTTACGAGGAAAAGGGGTAGGGAAGGCGCTGTTGCAGGCTGCCATCGCCTATGCGAAGACCTTGCCGGACCTCGAACAGATCAACCTGGCCGTGGTGCTCACCAGTAAAGAAGCCCGCCACCTCTTTATTTCGCTGGGTTTCGAGACCTATGGGCTGGAACGACGCGCCCTGAAGTTGCACGATCGCTATTTTGACCAGGAACTGATGACGCTACGCCTGATTGAGATTTGACAAATTGACGATTAGCGGATAGTCAGAGTTTCAGGTGCTTGGAGAGGAGAAACGCGCTGAAATTAGCGACGCTCTCCACTTCACCTTCAGGGAGCATGTTGACGATTTTCTTGACGGTGACGCGGTGAGGCTGGCCGGAAGTAGCCGGCAGCACAAAGCCGATGCCGTTAGCGGTCTGTGGCATGCGTTCATTGCGAATCTCTTCCGCCATCAACTCAAGCAGGTCGGCCATATCCAGGTCGAGCGCCTGGGCAATACTTTCCAGCACTTTGGAGGAGGGATATTTCTGCCCGCGCTCGATCTCACCGACGTAGATTTCCGAAAGCCCCGCTTTATCCCCAAGTTCTTTAATGGTGAGCTGGTGATCCTGGCGTTCCCGCCGTATTACGCGCCCCATGATCTCTTGTAAATCTGCCATATATTCTTCCTTCCTATGCTGTTGGCATAGATTCTGTGTTACCTATGCTATCAGCATATTTTCTCTCTATTATTATAGGCTAACAGCATGATATATTCAAGGCATAGAACATCACACATACAAACGGAGGTTAAAAACGATGAACAATGAAGCCTGGACTACGAAGTACATAGGCATCCTTACGTCCGAACAAAGGGATGTACGTATGTTTCCGCCTGTTCCTATGGTGTACGAACAGGTAGCTGCTACCGCTCCAAGCTGGGAGTATCATGTATTGACCATCGATGTACGTGAACACGATTTGCCGGACACAGCTCAACTCAATGAACTGAGCAAACAGGGTTGGATACTGGTCGGTGTGTTGAATGCTGAAAATCACGAGGTTGTTCATTACTACTTTGTGCGGCAAAAGCAAGGGGAATAGGTATCCCCAACAAGCTCAAATCGAATAAACGAAAGGAAGTATAGCATATGACATCAAGTTTACTCGTGCCAACGGTGATTGAGACGACGGGACGTGGCGAGCGCGCCTATGACATTTTTTCACGGCTGCTGCGCGAACGCATCATCATGATCAATGGCCCAATCGAGGAAAATATGAGTGGTCTGGTGGTGGCCCAGCTGCTCTTCCTGGCTGCTGAGAGTACGGAGAGAGAAATCAACCTGTATATCAGTTCGCCTGGCGGTTCGGTACAGGCGGGACTGGCAATCTATGATACCATGCGGCACCTGCCCTGCCCAATTGGGACCACGTGCGTTGGATATGCCGCCAGTTTTGGCACCATCCTGCTCATGGCGGGGGATCGCGGCCTGCGGCGGGCATTGCCGCACGCGCGCATTCACATGCACCAGCCACTGATTCAAGGCGGTTTAGGCGGGCAGGCTACCGATATTGATATTCATGCCCGTGAAATATTACATACGCGCGATGTGATGAATGAGATCATCCAGCATCATACGGGTCAGCCGCTCGAACGCATCCGCCACGATACGGAGCGTGATTACTATATGAGCGCAACCGAGGCGATCGAGTATGGTATCATCGACGAGGTGCTGAAACTGGCCGATAAATAATGCCAGGGTCTGTGAATTAGTGCCAGGGCGACCCTCGCGGTCGCCCTGGCAGTCAAATCGTATTTCCTGGCAATCATTCACAAACCCTGGATAATGCAGTGAGAGCTTTACATAGGCTCAATGCTTACACTGTCTAGCTCAAACCACTGCGGGCCACTGTTGACGGTACCAAAACGGAAGACGCCGCGTGGGGTAGCGATGGCGTACTGGTTATCGAGCCAGGCAACGAAGCCGAGCGGGCGCACGGGCGGCTGCGGTGCGCGTAACACCAGGTCTCCGTCGACCCAGAAGAGGGCTTCGTGGGACTGCCATTCGATGACATAGCTGTGCCATTCGACCATGTCGACGGACAACAGGGCTTCATTCGCTCCCGTCAGGCGCTGCATCCAGCGACTGGCGGGGCGCGTCTCGCCCGTTACCATGCCGAAGGCAGCTGTGAGCGCCAGTGGAAGTGTGGAGGCGAGAGCGGCCGGGCGCATACTATGCACGACCTGCGCTTTCCAGCCCCAGCCGGGTACTCCTGGGACAAGCGCCATGTTCGATGGGGGCGAGGCATAGAAAAACCAGATGGCTTCGGGCAACATCAGGATATCCCCGCGCACTGAGAATGGATAATTCCAGAAACCGAAACCAGCGGTGCCGCGCAGCATGTTTGCCTGGTCTGCGGTGCCGGTGAGGGTCGCGGCGGGCAGCGAAGAACGCGCTCGTACTTCCATGCGTACAGGCGGTTTCCAGGGAAATTTCGCGCGGGGCAGCCGACCGTAATCATCAATTTGCGCGTCGGTATAATGCCCTTGCCTGGCGGAAGCGAAAGCCATGCGCACGGTCGAGCCGGAAAGCAGCAGATCAGCGCCACCTATGCAGGTTCGTGTCCAGCGTTCGTTCAGTGTATCGGTAAATTCATCAAACATAGCAAATCTTTCGTAGGCTGATCACGGCCAGCGAAGGAAATAGAGTCAGAAACTATGACAGGGGTTTACTTCAACTTGTAGCGGCAAGCGCTCCCTTATTCTGTACATCGAGGAGTTCCTCTTCCAGTTCTTCCCATACCTCCTGTTCTGCATCCGTATGGTTCATTGATTTCTGCGTCAGGATTTTCGTCACACGGCTGCGGAAATCGCCAAAGTACTGCTTTTGCATGGAAAGAGGCGGCATCATCTGAAGCTGTACCTCATCCAATTCGTAGAAATCTTCAGGTTCTAGCGACAATGCCAGCAGGTTTGCGTAATGGTGAATGAGCGTCAGGCGGTATTGGGAGAGAAAATAGTTGAGCTGTGTACTGGAGACGAGCACGCAGCCCGCAATTTTCCCGGAGAATAAGATCGGGTACGCTGCCGCGCTCAACTCATCTTCTATCTGGTGAGCGGGCAGAGGATTGTTCTTATCGCGGATATCGTTGTTTTCAACGCCCCGGCACGTGGTGACGCAGTAACCGGCCAGGGATTCCGCGCCCAGGAACATGCCTTTCTGCTCGAGATTCCCTTCCCAGGGGAGCGTCCCAAAGGCGACTGTTTCGCGCAGGCTCCGAATCTTCTGGCTGCGTGATGATTTGATGCAGCGCACAACGGTGATGGCCATGCCCAGGCGATCAGGGTCCAATTGGCGGATGGCGTGCTGAATGATGAGGGTTGCCAATGACCAGAAGCGCAGTTCTTTACGTGTATTGGCGCGAGCCGAGAGTACTGTTGCAAAAAATGAGGATGGGATAACTTTAGACGCCTCGTCTAAAGTGGAGGCCATGGCCTCATCGTATTCATCCCCAAGCAGGTCGATGAACTGTTCACGATATTCGGGCAAGGTATTCAGCAGTTGTTTAAAATTCTGCGGTCGAGGATCTATGCCTCCATTTACCCAACGGTGGAGCGTAATGGCTTTTATGCCCAGCTCTTCAATGATACGCTGTCGAACACGGGTATCTTGAATAATCATTCCCAGTAGTTGACGCCAATCTTTTGCTTCCTCGAACTGCATGACAATACCCCCTACGGTTGAAATTGTACGCAACTCTCCTGGCGGCGTGGAGTCCCCTGGCTTTCGATAGGTGGAAACGCCGTCTTGCTCATCATATCACACTTTTATTTTTTGAACAGCATTTT
>VBHV01000384.1 GCA_005881995.1 Chloroflexota bacterium
AAGGGGCCGGTGGGATACCAGACATCCTCACAGATGTTGACGCCGACGTGTACGCCGTTGATGAGGAAGAGCGGGGCTTTGCGACCGGCCTGGAAGTAGCGATACTCGTCGAAGACGCCGTAGTTGGGCAGGTAGTGCTTGTGGTATTTCCCGTAGAGCTTTCCCTCGGAAATGATGGCCGCCGCGTTATAGATATCGTGATCACGATCAACGAAGCCGATGACGGAGGTCAGCCCAGGGAAAGAGCGGCTGGCCTGGATGAGTTCCTGCAAGGCGCGCAAATTGGCATCTACAAAGCCCGGCTTGAGCAGCAGATCTTCGGGAGGATAGCCTGTCAGGGCCAGCTCGGGGAGGCAAACGATATGCGCTCCGGCTGTGGATGCCTGCTGCATGGCAGCCAGGATTTTTTGGGAGTTATTCTCAAGGTCGCCAACAGTCACGTTTATCTGTGCAAGCGCGACACGAAGCGGTAGAATATTCATGAGAGGTGTCCTTTCTTTATGATTTATCGAGGGCTTTGATGGATATACAAATTTATGCTATACATGTTGTACCTTTTGTCATTATCGTTTATTTCGCCTTTGTGCTGTTTTTGCATCCGCCAAAGGCGGTGATTCTTGCCTCGCTGGCGGGCGGACTGGTGATGGCAGTTATCAATGCGCTGGCCGATTTGCTCGCGTATTATGCCTCCTGGTGGCATTATACCGCGAGTGGATTGATCTTGCAGCTTCCCCTGCCGTTCTATCTCACGCCGATGCTGATTTATGGGGGGGTGGCATATATGTTGGTATGGCGGTTTGGGGGGACTGGACAAGCACAAGGCCTGCACCTATCCACTCAACCGCCCCTTGTCCCTACGCAAGTGGGAAGGGGGGAGGGGAGAGGGCGTTGGTTGGCGTTGGCTTTCCTGGTTGGTGTGCCTTTGATTGGTTTTGGGCGGGATTTGCTGGATGCCGAGGTGACACATTCGAGCTACCTGGTGTGGGATAGTACGCTGGCGGGGCCGATCGATTTTGTGCTGTGGCTGGCAATGTTTTACGCGGGTTATGCGGTGTTCAGGGTGATGCTTCGCAATCAGCCAGCCAGGCAAAGTGCCTATCCTGTGTCAGGAGAGAAAAGCAACGGATAGGCACGCTCCTTCTTTCTCGTCCATTGGCGGCTTCCTCTAGCCATCTTTGTGGATGGTTTCCCTACAAAGGGAGACGCCAATGGACGAAAAGTATTGCGAACGTTATTTATCCACGAACGCCACTAAGCGGCAGAACGCGGCTTCGCCACCATTGAATTTCCAGGGGAAACAGCCAATCCAGACGCGCTGGTCGAGTACCTCGTCGATCATGCCGCCAGCGTTTTCGACGTGGAAGACGCCGTGGGGGAACAGCTGGTAGTGCATGAGCTGCAGGTCATC
>VBHV01000385.1 GCA_005881995.1 Chloroflexota bacterium
CCCATAGGCGTTAACTTAAGCCTCCACTCCGGATTGACCGCTATACATGAAGTAGCGCATCGCACCGTAAATAATAGGGTTGACCTCGCGGTCAACCTGGTGTGGGGCCGTCTTTGCATTTTGTACTTTTATGCGCCAACCTTCAGCTCTTGATTTTGTTCCTTGTTTTGTTCTTGTGAGCCGCTTGCTACGTCGTTCCAATCCATCTTCGGCAGTGGCTTACGTGCCTGGCGCAACAACAGAACGACCATTGTGACGGCCAGTACCACATAGATGAAAGAGAAAATCAGGAAGCTGATATTGAGGAACGGAGCCGTGGTCACTGCCTGGCTTGTTCGCAGGTATCCATAGATAACCCACGGTTGGCGCCCTTCCTCGGTAACCATCCAACCAAGTTCGACCGCGACGAAACTCAGCACGCCAGCCAGTACGATACCCCTCAATAGCCAGCGATTTTCTGGAATAACCCTTTTGCGCAGGAAGTAGAGCAACCAGAACAGCGCCGCAATGAACAGAGCATAAAATCCGCTGCCGACCATGCCATCAAAGGAGAGATGGATGGGTATCGGATTGGGCCGATCGTTGGGCGGAAAGGAGTCAAGGCCGCGAATGACGCCATTGGGGTCGTAGTCCGCCAGCAGGCTTAACCCATCGGGAATATCAATAGAAAAGTAATATTTCTCCGTTTGCGGATCGGGAATACCACCAATATGCAGCGGAACATGACTCGATGTCTTGAAGACACCTTCCATCGCCGCCAGCTTGGCAGGCTGAGCATGTGCCAGGTAGCGGGCATTGAAGTCCCCGCTGATGATCTGGAGCGGAATGGCGATCAAGCCCACCGCCATGCTCAGGAGTAGTCCCTTGCGCCGGTAGTCATCGCGTTTGCCGCGCAGCATCGAGACGGCATACACTGCCGCAACCCCAAAGCCGCAGCCGACGTAGCAGGCCAGTATCATATGTACCGTTTCATAAGGAGTACTGGGATTGAAGATGGCTTGAGCGGTATTAATGCCTGTGAGCTTACCATTGGTAATCTCGAAGCCCGCTGGTGTATTCATCCAGGAGTTGGGCGTGACAATAAACCATGCCGAGGCCAGACCACCAATCCAGATGGGAAATGAGCACAGCCAGTGGATACGCGGCGGCAGATAATCCCAGGCATAGAGATAAATGCCGAAGAAAATCGCCTCCAGGAAGAAGGCAAAGCCTTCAAAGGCAAAGAGGGGACCGATCACGGCCCCGATAAATTTGATATAGGTCGGCCAGAGCATGCCAAGTTCAAATTCGACAATGGTACCGGAGACGGCTCCAATGGCAAAGATGATGACGGCGGCCGTTGCCCAACGCCGTGCCAGTGCCATCCACACTGGATCTTTGCGCTGGATCGCAAGCCCTTCAGCGATGCAGAGAAGCAGTGGCAGGCCAACCCCCAGGACAGAAAAGATGATATGGAAGACTAATGACGTTCCCATCTGCGCGCGTGCAGCCAATAATGTTGACATGAACCCCCTATCAGGGTAGGGCTTGCCCTACCCCTACATTTTTTCCTTCCATTCAACGGCGTTATAGTAGTGTGTCGCTCGTGGATCATCGGCCGAAACGCGCCCGGCGGCGATCCAGACATAACGCAGAATCAATCCTCCAATGAGTACCAGCAGCGATGCGCCTATATTCAAGGTCGGTGGAGTGCGCTTCCTCGTCAATCTCCAGCTCAGTCGCAGGATCAGCGGGAGTAGCAGCCCGCTGCCAATCGTGCCTTTCCTGAAGAGTGCTCCTATCTTTCCCTTGAAGAGTGGGTTAGCCAGTGGTCCAAGCACGGCAGGGAGCGCTGAGATCAGGCCCAGTTCGGTGCTCATAGTCACCAGTTCAGCGCGTTCTAATCGCTCCAGTGTGTCCTTGTTGTGGCGTCCTAGCGAGAGGATGAGCGAAAGGCTGGCAAAACCTGTGGAAAGACCTGATGTAAGGAACAGCGGTCCCAGGATATGCCGCGCGCGTGCCCACACGGGAACGGCGGTTGACGCCAGCAGCACTCCTGTGTACGAGGCGACAAAAAGACCAAAGAAACTCCCTATACTCTCGATGATTTTCACTGGCAGCGCCTTGAAAAGTCGTGGAAAGACCGGTAGCCAGTTCAAAAATCCATCTTTTGCCATCTGGTGGGCGGCTGTCAGACCACAGAACATGCCAAATAGCGAGAGTCCCCATGTTCCCAGAGACATGGCAGAGCGCAGTTTCAAAACACGCATCATATGCAGAAACCGTTCGGGCCGTCCCAGGTCTTTAACCAGCAGGATAGGGCTGATGATGATGCAGGCAAATGAGACGTAGCGACCGGCGCGCACCAGCGGAGCATCTCTGGCAGAACCAAGCAGGTCTGCCAGGCTGGCAGCCAGGTAAGAGCCTCCGGCTAATCCGCCGAGGAAGAAGTAGAGAACTACTTCCCATTTCCAGTGGGCCTTCTTGATTACCGGCTGGTTATAGTAGGTCTTCTGTCCGCTGATCAACTGTTCACCCCAGCTGCTCAGCGCTCCACCCTGCTCAGAAGTAAGAAGATCGTCATCACTCTGAGTGCTGGGCCGCTGGCTAACGGTATCGGTGTTCATGGTTTTTCTCCCTGTGAATGTTGAGAGCTTTGTAAATAATCCTGGCCAGGGTAGGGACAATCCCTACTTTTTTCGGCTCCAAAGAGAGAAGGCCGTGGCAAGCGTCAAAACCGCCGCGGTGGCCAGGCTCGTCATAAAACCAGGCAGGACATTATTCTGTGGCAACCTGGGTTTTTCTGGCAGGTTATAGACGGAAGGGCGGTCCATCAGCAGGAAAAAGGCGTTGAGGTTCCCAACCGATGTATCCTCGTCGACGCCATAGAGGTATGCCGCCTTCTCGCCGCGCTCGTGCAGTACGCCTACGCGCCTTTTGGCCTTTTCTCGCAGTTCATCTATGTCACCGAAG
>VBHV01000509.1 GCA_005881995.1 Chloroflexota bacterium
CGAATGACCGATGACGACCGGGCGATCAAGCTCTAATGTGTCGATCAGTTCTGCCAGGTCTGCTGCATGAATGGGGATGGAGTAACCGCTCTCCGGCTTGTCACTGTCGCCACGTCCGCGCAAGTCGTAGGCAATGACGCGATGGTCTGGTGCCAGTTCATCGGCCAGCGCTTGAAAACAGAAGGCGTTAGCGGTGAGGCCATGCACACAAATAATAGGAGAGCCGCGCTCTCCCCATTGTAGGCAATGAAACGTAAGGTCGCCGGCGATGATATATTCATCGCGCGCTGGACTCATGGGCATAGTTCACTCCTTGTTGCTGAAAAGTCTCCCACTTCACTATCATTGCTTTAATCAGGGGAGCGCCTTCGATAATACGCTGCTGTGGTGGACGCCACTCGCTTTTTCCTCCGCGTGACGCAATTCCCCGCAAGAAGACATTTTTTAAGATGCCGAGGTAGCGTTCCATCTCCGGCGCAAAGAGCAGAGCAATAGATGCATCTTCCATGTAGAAGTATTGACCGCGCTGCGCATGCCAGCGGCGAATATCTTCTTGTGAAGTAACAACCTGGCTATGCAGCCCTTCATTGAGATCATATCTCGTTGTTCCAAAGGGGAAACAGTGGAGGTGCGCATGAAAGACGGTCTGCCGGAAAATGCCATGCTCCCAGAACACGGGAGGAGCATAAAAGCGCGTGAAAAATTGGCGCACTTCGTTTTTCAAGGCGAAGAGTTCCGCATCTAACTCGCCAGGCATATCTCCATAGCATGTGTAGTGACGTCTGGGAATAATAAGAATGTGACCCTCCACTAATGGAGCATAGTCTGCAGCCAGGAGAAAGTGGGGGGTCTCTTTCAGAATATAGGCGATGGCGGAATGCTGGCAAAATGTGCAATCGCGATCATACGTTTCTGCATTTACGGAAAGATGGTTTCCGTTTTGCATGCGGGAGGCTCCTTTCAGCTCTACTAACCATATCTTAGCACATTTCGCCGCCAGACTACCACGCGCCCTTAGCCTGCATGGCGAAAACCGGCTTCGGCCATGGTAAGCGACTGGC
>VBHV01000510.1:0-5105 GCA_005881995.1 Chloroflexota bacterium
TATCGCCATAGCCATAGCTGTAGAGTTCGCTGAATGGCTCTGCTCCACCATGCAGTAGCACGCAGGGGTGATCGGAGATGGATGCCTGTAACAGGGCAAGGTCGGGATAGGGAGCATCGCGAGATACTGAGACTTGCGCTGAATACTCCTGCCCTTTCCAAAATACTTTGACAGGCAGTTTCTGCATGCCCCCTTGCTGCGCGTTTGCTATGACATGTGCGCAGGTCAGGATCAGCCCTGGCGCGACAAAGAAACCCGTGCCGCTTGCGCTATTTGAGAGGATACGCACAGTGCAATCGGCCAGCAGCTCGTACAGCGATTGGGTCATGGTAACATCATCCCCTCTACCTGGTCATGTCTTCGGTGATCTCGCCCCATTCCAGGGTGATCTTCAAGTTGGCGTTTCCCGTGCCCTTGACCAGCAGCGCGGTTAGTTTTCCCGATTCGATACCGACCTGCACGCCGAACTCAACACTGGCCGCGCGGGGCTTCACCTTTTTCAAGGTGGTGACCAGGGCTTTGGCAAGTCCTTCGACCGTGTCGGTCACTTCTTTGAATGGGGGGACGCCAAAAGCTACACGCTCTTCCCCACCTAGCGAGGTCGCTTGAATGCTGATACTGGTGCCATCGTCGAGTATCGCCTTGACGACTTCTGTTTTGTTCGCTTCGTCTTCCATACCAACTCCTAAGGATAGCTTTTCTGAGATCATGCCCGCGCAAACAGATCGTTCTCTCCCTCGACATCGGGGCCGACACGTGTCGCGGCCAGTTGAAAGTATTCGTAACCGCGCCATTTGTGTTGCACATCTTCGGGTAGCTGTGACAGTGGATTATTGGGATTTATCTGCGTGCGGTGCATAGACCAGGAGCGATTTTTTGTGTCCAGCCAGGGTTCTACGTTGAGCCGGGCGGTGATCAGCTCATCGGGCATGCCCAGTTTTTCAGGGTCAAGCCCGCTAAACGAACCCTGGTAGTTCGGGTTTTGCGTCCGCATCCATTCGGCTATTTGACGGATGAAGCTGCGTGGAAACGCAGAATAGTAGAGCTTCGAGACCAGGTGAGCTGGCCCGTGTTCTGGATATTGCACGCCATCCGCCGCCGCGTAGAAGGCGCTGGTCGTATGGCGGTAGATGGCGATGTGATCGGGATGGCCGTAGCCTCCGGTTTCATCGAATGTCACCATCACCTGTGGGCGGAACTGGCGAATAATGGCCACTAGTTTTCCTACCACCTCAGCAGCGTTAGCTTGTGCGAGTGAGCGCGGGTCCCGGTTCTCCGGCGTTCCTACCATCCCAGAATCGCGATAGCCGAGGAACCACAAGTTATGTACGCCCAGCTCTTCAGCAGCCGCGCGCATCTCTCCCTCGCGCACTTCGCCCAGGTTTTCAGGTGTAGCCAGAGCGGGGTCCGAGATTTCTCCCACCTCTCCACGTGTAGCGTACACGAGGCCGGGTTCAATTCCTAACGTGCTATAATGGAGCATTGCGCCGCTCACTGTGCCCTCATCGTCGGGGTGAGCGTATACGCCCAGGAGTCGTTTCGTTGACATAGGTTATCCTGTCTTTCTCTTTTGGACTATTATAAAGATATGACGCTACTGTAACATCACAGCCGAAGAGCTGTCAAATAGCTAGCCAATTGCACTTATCCTTTAAGAATAGAAAAAGTATTTGAACATTCCTCTATCTTTTCTATGGAAAATATGCTACAATATATTCAGTGAGGCAGCCAGTATTGTAGGGGCGTACCCCAATACCATTTAGATACGTAAAACGACGAGAGCAAGAAACGAGCCGTGGAGACAAGGAGCATGCAAATGGGCGTACCACTTGCGTTCATAGCGCGAGCGGGTGCGTTTGACGACGCGCGCTTGAAAGCGCAGGCGTCGGGCAGGCAGGCGTTCCTGGCGCACTTCGTGCAGCAGCCCCTGGCGCAGGGCGGGTCGCTGCCAGCAGGAGGCTTGCATCAAGCGCCACTGGCTGCGTTGGAGCGAAATCAGGCATGGTTATCGAGGCCGATACTATCATTGATAGCCTGCGCGCCGCTATTGAACAACATACCATTCGCCTGATAACCCTGCAACAGCCACTCGGCGGGCGCGATCTACGCCTGCTTACCTCTGTCCTCTCCATCGCTGGTGATCTAGAGCGGGCCGGTGATGGCGCGGCTGGCATTGCACAGATTATCCTGCGTATGGATCCCTTGCGCAATGTCAATGCAGCGCAAAGCGAAATAACATTGAATGTATCCGAAGCTGCGCGTGGAGAGGATCAAATCACCGAAACATCGATTCTTCAGGGCATGCTCGATCTGGGTAAAGAGGCGCGGCGAGTCTTGCAGGGAACAATAGATGCTTTTGCCCGCCGTGATGCCAAAGCCGCTCGCTATATCTGGGAAGAAGATGATGTGGTTGACGTGCGGTACCACCTGGTGCGTCACGATTTGATGGCGATGCTGGAAGGAGCGCGCGCAATTCCCGCCTTGCAAAGCGACTCCCGCATTTTGCAGCGCGCTACTTACTTGCTCTGGATTGCCCATAAGTTAGAGCGCGTTGGCGATCATTGCTCCAATATATGCGAACGTGTGGTGTTCATCGTTGAGGGCGAAACGAGTATTAAGCCCAGGCCGGAAGAATAGTCATCCTGGCTTTTCTCAACGTTATGGCCTTCCAATTGCCTGCAAGAACAGATTGGCCAGTTGCACATATCCCGATGGGCTGGGGTGAAATCCATCGCCGCTGATATATTCGGGATGCGCTGTCAACTGGCTGCCTTGACTGAACAGGTCAACGAGCGTTACTCCATAGCGAGCCGCTTGCCTGGCGATGCTGGTATTCCATTGCAGAATTGCCGAGAGCATTTGTGATCTCTGCGTGGATGTTTGATTGGCAAAGGCGGGCAGGCGGATTAGGTCTGGCAGATTAGCCATGGCGATATGGGCATGTGTATGTGAGCGCAGTTGTGCGAGCAGCGCATTCAGGTCTTGCATATAGTCAGAATAGGTGATGCCGCCAATAAAGTCATTCGCCACCAGCCAGATGGTAATCAAATCCGGTGATGTACTCAACGCTAATGGAAGTTCTTCAGAAAGCGCCTCATGTAGTTGTATCCCGCTCACGCCCAGGTTGACCATGTGCGAACCTTTGGGCAGGTGTGCTGCTACCAATGGCACGTAGCCCTGCGCTCCCGGAATATTGCTCCCCACTCCAACTGCATCCGAAGCTCCCAGCGCCACATAGGTGATAGGCTTATTGAAAATAAAGCCGGGCGTAGGCTGCACTTTTGTGGGTGTTTGTGACCCTGTTTGTGGATGGGTGGTTGTCTGTTGTGCATAGTTATTTACACTAGCGCAGCTTGAAAGGATGAGTGCGATGAGTAGTCCTGCTATGGTTAAAAATCTATGGTATGGTGTTGGTACCAATTTATGTATCAAAATGTATTTCTCCTGAGGAAGAAGCATGTAGGGACGCAAATCATTCCACCTGCCAATGT
This sequence comes from Chloroflexota bacterium, assembly GCA_005881995.1. Next base: position 3,492 of record VBHV01000510.1, read on the forward strand.
ATCATATTGTATCACAGATGGGGTATTGCCTTCTATAAGTACCGCTCAAAAGGGCTTGAGATACCAGAAAAACCCTGGCTCGTTACGAGAATAGCACAAAGTGCATTCACATTTTTGAGTTTGGATGAGGAGTGAATTTACAGATGAAATGGTACCCCTATGGGCATGACTTTGGCAATGCGAAGATAGGTGGGGTCACCGTCCTTCGCGATGGGAGTACGTGCTCTTGCAGCATTCCCACCGCCTTTGCTAAGGCTGATATCGCTGCTATGCGCAATCTCGGCGTCCAAGTAGATCAGTCCAATACGCATGTCATCCAGTTCCACGAAGAAGCTATGGCTTATGCCATCGGCGAACTGGCCTTACAGCAGTCGGTTGATGTTTACCATGGACGGGGTGATATTCAACGCTACGCTAGCAGGTATAGTCTGCGTGGGCTGCTGGCAGCTGCTGCTTCGTTGATCCCTGATACGGAATTTGGTCTCTCCGTTGTCACAGGCCTGCCGGCTGAAACCTATATCAAGAACATGACCCTGCGCAACAACATTAAAACGGCGTTGGAGGGGACACATCTCTTTACAGTAGATTATGGAAAGACCTACCGGCGTGTGACCATCGAGGTCACAACGGTGGTGATGGAAGGAGCCGGCGCTCTCATTACTTATGGGGATAAATCGATGAGCAAGACGGTAGAAAGTGCTGTGATTGACATTGGCGGTCGCACGACAGACCTGTATGTGGCTCGTGGCCAGGTCCCTGTCACTGACTATTGTAAAGGCAAACCGTTAGGGGTGGAGTCGGCTACACAAATGCTTATGGATACCTTCGAGAGCAAGTATGAACGCTCGCTCTCTTTGCTCGAAGCACGTGAAATTATGTATGCATATGCATCAAATGGCAGCGTCGACTATCCCGATATTGCCGTGTACGGGAGAACAGTTAGCACGCACATCTTAGAGCGGTTGGCAACTGAAGCCGTGACGCAGATAGGGAGTGAGATCGTTTCCTTCATCGCTTCAGCCTGGCGCCAGAGTGATCGCGATGCTGTAGCGGCCAGCTTCAAGCCGGTGCTACATGTCGGTGGTGGTGTCTATTATTTCTATAACTTTCTCAAGAAGCGTATTCCTCATCTTTCTCGTCCAGATGATCCCATCCATGCCAATGCGCTTGGGTATTGCAGCCTGGCTAGTCGGCTTCTTATTCGTAAAGTTCAGGCGAATGGCGTCAAAGTATAGTTAGAGAGGGAAGGCCGTATGTCACAAGATCCAGAGAAGTATCTTTACTTTAATGTTGGTTTGCTCAAGAACTCTTTTGCGCTGGATGCGTTGCGACAAGACGCATTGAAGTACCATATGATTGACCAACCAGACCAGTTAATTGCTCTACGTCTGACGGAGTATTACGAGTTGATGGCCGGAGGAGTTTTGCCCGTAGGCATCGCTGTGCCGCGTACTGTGAGCGTTGCAGCAAGCAGCAAAAGAGAGGGTAGTGAGGACATGACCCCAGTAAACTCTACAGGGAGCAATAGCATAAGTCCTATGACTGGCCAAATGGGCACGTATCATCCAGATGGGGAAAACATTGTCGTTGCTTCACCTGATGCGGAACAGAATG
>VBHV01000510.1:5160-6410 GCA_005881995.1 Chloroflexota bacterium
TCCCCTATCAACCATCTCCAGTTTGCCCGTCTCGATATCGATGACAAGGCCGTGTACGGGGATCTTCGGGAGATAGGGGCTGTTGCGAATGACGTTGACGACTTCGCGTACGTTGACATGGACATCATCGAATGCGCCCAGCCAGTCCACCAGGCCCTGCGTGTCTTCTAAACTCTCATATCGAATCAAATACTGCGGGTCTACTCCTAACGCCTGCATGGATGCAGTCAGCACGATTGGGTTGGCATGGGCCAGGCCACATTGGGTGTGGCCGATCACTGCAACTTCGCGTATGCCAAGCAGGTAGATGCCGCCCGCCAGGGAGCGGATCAGGTCATTAGCGGCTCCTTCGCGTTCGGGTTTGGAGATGGTCGCGCCCGCGGTGCGTAATTCCAGCACATCACCGCGTTCCAATCCGAGGGCTTGCTCGAACATTTGCACCAGCCGGCAATCCATACACGTCACGACAGCCATGCGCTTGCGCGGGGTATGACCGATGATGGGCAACGTCTTTTCCTGCACGAAGCGCTGGTTATGCGCCAGAATCTCATCGATAACCATTACGATATCATCCTCTCACACATGTTTTGTGTTCACCTGATTTATTCCCCCTGCCCCGCCGAATAACTCGCCTTGCCATTAAAGTTGTACAAATTCTCGATCTTAATAAAGTCGAACCCCGCTTCATCGATGCGCTGGAGCAGCTTGATGATCTGGGAATGGCTGACAGCCTCGTCTCGGTTGCGCGCCAGGAAGCGGCAGCGCCAGTGGTCGGTGGTGAAGGTTTCGGGCATACCGCCGGGCCACACCTTCGCGCCGCGATTGGTAATCATAGTCAGTTCCAGGCCGTTGCTGCCCACCCGCTTGAAGGCTTCACCAAGCTGGTCGGGGGTGCCACTATGCCAATCCAGGAAGACATCTACCCCTACCAGGTCTTTCTGCTCGTCGGTAGGTGTGCTGGCGATGGGTGCGTAGGAGGTATGCTGCGGGGAGCTGGTGTAGTTGACGACCTTGAGCTGTTCGGGAACCTTGCCTAAACGAGCAATAACGGCATCGGTGAACTCGCGCGTGCCGACTTTTTCCTTGCTGACTCCCTCGACATAGATGTCATAGGTGTGAATGCCGTCTTCGATGGTGCGCAGCCAGGCATTGTGTACTAAGGTGGCGACATCCGGTTGATCGATGTGCACCAGCATCATCACGGCAGCGAGTATCAGGCCCGACGGATTGGCCAGGTTCTGGCCCGCGCG
>VBHV01000511.1:0-2442 GCA_005881995.1 Chloroflexota bacterium
AGGGACTGGTGGCGGCACTCACCAAGCAAGTGGCTGTCTTGCGTGCGCGTTACAACCTGACTGTGGAGGCGGACCTGGGAGAGGAACCCCATATCCCCATAGAAATGAAACACGCACTGTACCGCATTGCCCAGGAGGCACTCCATAACATCGTCAAGCACGCCCGCGCCAGCATGGTCATCCTACGGCTGGCAGGAGAGGCCAACGAGATCATCCTGGAGGTGCGTGATAACGGGAGGGGCTTTGACCCGGCTGGCTCTTTTCCAGGACACCTCGGGTTACGTTCGATGCACGAGCGGGCCACGAAAGTAGGCGGAACACTCACGATGGAGAGCCTCCAGGGACAGGGGGCACTCGTAGAGGTACGCCTGCCGGTCGTACTTGGGAGCTAGCGATGTCCCTGTCGTCCGCAACACAACTAAGGAAGGGGCAGATCTCTTTAGATCTGCCCCTTCGCGAAAAACAGCGCCTCCTACGTCAGGCTCCTTCTACCGTACCCATGGATGCGGCGATGGCCTGCTCGTCAGTTACATCATCCCTGATGCGGGCATGACCGATGAAGTAGATAGTCGCGGCGGCAATTAGCGACAGGACGACGATAGCCGCGATCCAGATATCCCAGGGTGCTGGATCGATCAAACTGGGTACCCAGGGTGCAGACACAGTCGCGTAGAGGCCAACGCCACTGGCCAGCAGACCTAGCAGCGAGGCAAGGTAGAAGACCCAGTCTGGGGCAAGCCGGGCACCCGTGAAGGTCTCATGGTACTTATAGCGAATGACGATAATATCGATGAACTGGAAGATCATCGAGAAACACCAGATCACCGTGATAGACGCAAACAGGATGTAGTACATGACAGTCGCCAGGTTGGCAGGATTCGTGCCCGGGACAACGTAGGGAATGATCATGTAGATCGCGACGGCGAGCACCGCCACGATAATGCTCTGCACGAGCACAGCTACCCACGGCACGCGGGCGGCGTTCACTTTGCTCATCACAGGCGGCAGGCGGCGATCCAGGCCGGAGACAAAGAGCAAGCGGCCAAACGAATAGTTGTAGACGATCGCGGCATAGAGGCCAAAGCCGATCATGATTAGATCGACGATCACTGCCAGCACCAGACCGGCAGGGCCAAACCCATTCTTTACGGCTTCTACCATCGCTGGGAGATTGGCCTGGCCTGTGCTCGGCACCGCAGTCATGATGGCAAACGTGGTGATGAGATAGGCCACCATCACGATAATCGGACCCCAGATGAGGTAGCGAGTCACCGCACGGTCACTGGTGACCTCAACGCCCATGTTCAGTGGAACCTCGATACCCAACAAGGCCAGGATGACAAAGCCAAAGATGGTGAAGTTGCCGGTGCCCCAGCCGAAGGTCAGGTTCCAGCCGCCGCCATTGAAAGCCAGGTTCGTGTATCCCGGATGGCCGGCCAGCAGCCAGATCAATCCTCCCAGGCCGATCAGCACAATAGCAGCGCTATACAAGACGAACATGATATTGACCAGGTTCTGCGCGGCGCGGAAACGCACGGCAGAGAGCCCGAAAGAAATCGCGGCGACAGCGATGATCACCAGGCCTATTTGCCAGGGATCGCCCAGGATACTCAAGCCAAACCTGGATGCTAGATCGGTAATGAAGGTGCTAACCAGGCTCCCGCACACTAAAACGACGAAGATGCCGGGCCACCAAGCGCAAAAACCTGCGAAAAAGCCCCAGAACGGGCCGAAGGCTTTGTTTGTCCAGACGTAAGGAAGCCTACCACCAGGTAAATATAGGCCACCGGGCCTGCAGAGGCAATACCTGGAGAGTTCGTAATAAAAAAGACAATAGCAATGAAGATAGCCACCATGTCGAAGGTGTTCAGAACTTTGGAGAGAATGCCTCCCGCAATACGCTCCGAACGTAAAACCTCGCCACTGCTTTCAGCGATTGTTGCCATTGAAAGTGTCACCTCCAAAAAACTAAGTAGTTCAGGCTTTACGCCCTACACACTAGACACAACAGAGTTCACGCCGGCCAGATCGATACACGTAGATGTATCAAATCAACACTGAAGAGTCTCCCCCTTTCTTGAGCAGAACAAAATAATACTTCCACCAAAACAATGAAATCGAGAGGAAATGAATGTGCGAGAGCATCTCATGAGCAATATGCTCTGACTCTGTACCAAAAACATGGCTCAACCCGAAGTATAATAATGATTCTTCAGAGTGTCAAGGCCCTGCATTGACTCATCAAAAACCGAACCGGGCACTAAGGCAGCTTCTCCCTTAGTGCCCGATTCCTGGTGGATCATCTTTTAATAAAGGTTCTTGCCAGAACAACCGATGGATAGGTCAGGTTCTTTCACCTTTATTAAAGCCTTCCCAGGCAGCTTCACTACTGGCAACCATACTACCAATCGCCGCAATAATGAGACAGATAACCGTCAAACC
>VBHV01000511.1:2490-6174 GCA_005881995.1 Chloroflexota bacterium
AGCCGTGATACACGAGGCTGATCCTAGCACGATAGAGATCCATAAAACCGGCATGGGGAAGATCCGCTGCAGTTTGAATGTTTTAGGGTCGCGCAGGTAGAATTTCACCAGATTGATAAACAGGAACAAGGTCGAAAACGCCCAGACGAGGGTTGCAGCAGCCAGCATAATGTCATAAATCTGTACCGAGAGATTTTCCGGCTTCCCCAGGTTGGTGACATAGGGGACACCGAAATACATGATGGCCGTAATTACGGATGCCACAATAGTCTGGAATATGATAGCAGCCGCAGGAACGCGATTTTTATTGAGCCGAGCTATCCTGACAGGCAGGCGCTGATCGATACCCGCTACCAGCAGCAAGCGCGCATAGGCGGTGTTATAGGTAACAGCCGACATGAGAAAGAAGCTCAACAAGCAGACTGTCACAAAGAAGCCGGGAACATTACCAAGTGTCGTATTGACGGCGGTCACAAGAGCAAAGGGTGAGGCTGATCCATTGGTTATTCCTTCTACTACCAGTAACGTGAAAGTAGCGATGAAGTAGCCGATAAAGACCAGTATTGTTCCCCAGCGCAAATGGCCCGTAATGATCTTACGTTTCCTGCCCTCGCCCAAACCTGAAGACGCGATCTCGCCTCCCATATTCAATGGCGCTTCCATGCCAAGATAGGCAAGCGTGACCAGCCCAAACAGGCTAATATTGCCTGTATTGAAGTCCCAATTAATGCGCCAATTAACCAGGCTAAAATCAGTTTGAGAGGGATTTCCTTTTAATAACCACACGACGCTTGCCAGCCCTATCAAAAAGACGGCCACGAATATCAGGATCGCTGTCATATTTATGGTATTTTGCACGGTACGAAAACGCTGCACAGCTATCACCCCGGAAGCCAGGATGATCATAATGATCACAACCCCTTGCTGCCATGCTGCTGTCAGCCAGGTACCACCATGCAGCCCCTGAATGAAAGCGACAATCACAGAGCCTGCCGTAATCATCACCAGCACACCGGGGAACCAGGCGCAAAAGGCTACGAAGAAACTCCAGTATCCGCCAAACGCCCTGTGCGTCCAGTTATACAGCGAACCCTCGTGAGGAAACATCACACCAAGCTGGGCTGTAGCAATCACAGACGGAATAAAGAACGTAAGGCCGCCTAACGCCAGGAAGGTAAACGCCGCCGCTCCACCTAATACGGCAGTATTAGTATTGGTAATGTAAAAGATGATCAGCAAGTAGATTGCCAGCATATCGAATTTACCCAATATACCTGGCATTGCCTTAACGACGTATTCTTCCGAAACGAGCGATCCGGATTCCTTGGGAGAAGGAGGTTCTTGTTCGATTGTATTCCTCGTTCTCCATTCAACTGTTGCCATAGTTCCCTCCGCATCATCAAATTCAATAAGCAACGGTCAGCGATCTACTTGCCTGGTCGGTCGACAGCAAGATACGCATGTTATAAAACATCGCCGGTTACATGTTAGCTTGAAACATGGGCATATCCATCTTCATAAAACTTATAGTGACGCGAAGCTTTAGAGATGGCATCTGTACTCCCCCGAATAATCCATATCAAGATTACCGTTAAAACAAACACAAGACAAGAAAACAGTACCAATGGATATATGAATCCCTGGCTATTGATTTGCCAGGTGTGCGACAATCGGGGCGAACTGCTCCATGTGCTCGTCGAACACGACCAGGTACGAGATGCCATATTGCTCGCGGGCCCCTCGTAACTGCTCACCTATTTGTTCAACCGTTCCCGCCAGCAGGTGGGGGATATCCATAACCTGCTCACGGCTGAGCGCGAAGCGAGACGCCAACCGGTCTGCTCCGTCCCCTCGCCGGTCGGTGAGCGCTATGTCCACGATGAAGAGGTTGAGTTCCAGGTCCTGGAATCTCTCTACCTCACGAATCCACGCTACCTTCCGCGCGACCGACGTGGATCCCGCGTCCGCCAGGTCAATGCGCTGCAGGCCCTCCAGTGCTAACATTCCCCTGGGGAGGATGCTGACGATATCCGCCTCCCGTGCCGCCACCGAGAGAATACGCTTCCCGTTTCCTCCCAGCAGGATGGGAGGGCGCGGACGCTGGAGCGGGGAGGGGCGACCTCGCATGCCGGTGACCTGGTAGTGGGTGCCTGCGAAAGTCACCGGGTCACCGGAGAACAGGCCTTTGATGACCTGCAGGGCCTCGACCATGCGATCGATACGGACATTAGGTGTATCAAAGGCGAATCCGACCTGCTCATACTCCGACTGCATCCACCCGGCCCCCAGACCCAACTCGAACCGTCCTCCTGAAATTACGTCCAGGGTGGCGGCGATCTTCGCCAACAGGGCGGGATGGCGGAAATCGTTGGCAAAGACGAAACTGCCAATGCGCAGCGTCCTCGTCGCCTGTGCGACCAACGCCAATGCGAGAGAGGTGTCAAACTGGTCGCCCAGGTGATCCGGAATAAGAAAAGTGGAGTAGCCGAGGCGTTCCGCCAGGCGAGCCCGAGCCACCAGTGCGTCCAATGATGTATTGGTATTATGCGTGACGACCCCGAAACGAAATGGTCGATGCATCTGCATAGTCCAGGTATCCCTTCCCGTGCGCAATTCTCTTCGTCACAGGAGACCGCCGAGCTTGAGAAAATTTTCAAAGAGGATGCGCGTGTGGTCACGGTACGGTGGGGAGAGATCGCGTGCCTCTCGCCCGATGCCTTCATATGCTGCTCGCCCCAGAAGCGCGATGGTCTGGTCTCTCCAGGGATGATGCTGTACCCAGGTACTCAGCAAGTCCGGCGTCAATTCGATGTGGTACTGCAGTCCATAGGCCCGGTGTCCGTAGCGGAAGGCCTGCTCCAGCGCCCCTGGCCTCACAGCCAAGCGCAGCGCGCCCTCAGGAAGCGTAAAGGTATCCTCATGCCAGTGAAACATGTGCTGGTAGCCAGGTAGACCGGCAAAGAGGGGATCGCTCATCCCCTCCGCAGTGAAGTGGGCATCAAAAAAGCCGATTTCAGTAAGGCCCTTGCGAACAATGGGAGCGCCAAGCGCACTGGCCAACAACTGTCCCCCCAGGCAAATCCCAAGGAAAGGGATATCCTGGTCGATGGCACGACGAATGAGCAGTCTCTCCTGAATCAAGTAGGAGAGCCCTTCATCACCGGCATACTCAGGCCCTCCCAGGGAGAGAATGGCGCCATACGCCGTGGGATCGGGTAGAGGACCCTCTTGCACCATGACCACATCGTAGGGAATGAAATGCTCCTGCAGCAGCTCACCGAGGTAGCCTGGTGGATCAAGCTCGATATGTTGAAGCACTAAGACACGTTTCTGGATCATGAATGGCTCCCTTGACGTACCGGATGCTGTCGAGGGTGATATGTACTTTGGCAGCAATGGAACAGGCGATAAGGATATGGTACAATTAAGGTTACTCAACAACTGAAAAGAGGTCCGGACAATGCCTCGAGATATCCCTGTCGGGAACGGAAGTCTCCTGCTCAATTTTGACAAAAGCTACAACCTGCGCGATATTTACTGGCCGCACGTTGGCCAGGCATTGCATACGGCCGGCGATATTTCCCATACGGGTGTCTGGGTGGATGGGCGCTTTGCCTGGTTTGACGCACCTGAATGGGAGCGTGAAATACTCTATGAAAAGGAGACACTGGTAACACATGTGAC
>VBHV01000512.1 GCA_005881995.1 Chloroflexota bacterium
ACGAGATCATCGTCTTCCACCCAATCACGCGCGAGCAGATGAAGGACATCGTGAACATCCAGATGGTTCGCCTGCGCCAGCGCCTGGAGGAGCGGCACATCACGCTGCAGCTCACCGAGGCCGCACGAGATCTACTGGCAGAGATGGGCTACGACCCGCAGTTTGGAGCGCGCCCCCTCAAGCGCGTCATCCAGCAGGAGATCGAGAACCGTATCGCCCGCGGCATTCTGGAGGGCGCCATTCACGATGGCGACACGGTCAAGATCGACGCGAGGAACGGCAAGATTGTCATCGAACCTGTGAGAGAGCAGACGCAGGAAGAGGCTCATGCACACTGATCAAGCGAGCAGAAAGGAGCAACCCTGGAGGACCGAACCGGAGATCGATATGGCGCGTCAAGAAGAACTGGCTCGCCATCTTGCCACGACCCCTGATATCAAACACGGCGTCTATCCCTTTAGAGGAATGAAGCTGAGCCGCGCCGATCTAGAGTGGCTCCTGGCAGCACGCGAAGACGGACAGGGTGCCGATGCTTCCAGCGACGAGCAGCAACAGCATCCCCAGGGATTGGACCTGCGGGGAGCGGACCTGCGGTATGCGGACCTGCACGCCCTTCCGCTCGCGCGTCTGCGCGGTAGCCTCACCCGCCAGGAGTGGGAAGATGCTACTGAAGAACAGCGCGCTGCCGCGGCAGTTCTGCTCACGGGAGCCGACCTGAGCGAGGCGCACCTGGAGGAGGCCGACCTCATCGAGGTGCACCTGGAAAAAGCGGCTTTGCACGAAGCGCATCTCGAGAAAGCCGACCTTGCCAGGGCTCACATGGATCGAGTATTCCTCGCCAGGGCGCATTTGAAGGAAGCTGACCTCAGTGAGGCGCACCTGGAGAAGGCCGACCTGAGCGAGGTTTACATGCAAGGGGCTACTCTCAAATTGGCCCACCTGGAGCGAGCCTATCTCAATGGTGCACACTTAGAGAAGGCTGATCTGAGCGAGGCACGCCTGGAGAAGGTCTACCTGAGTGAGGCGCACCTGGAGCAAGCACTCCTCAGCGAAGCGCACCTGGAAGAAGGCTATCTCAGCGGGGCCTATCTGAAGGCGGCCGACCTGAGCCTGGCCCACCTGGAGGGGGCATATCTCAACGAGGCTCACCTGGAGGATACCGCTCTCTATAAGGCCCACCTGGAGCGAACGTTCCTCTACAGAGCCCACCTGGAGGGGGCCAGGCTCAGCAGAACGCGGATAAAGGAAGCGCGGCTGAAAAGAGCCGTGGAGAGCGGTGAGCAGCACATCGGCCCGTCAATCGCAGATGCCCAATGGGGTAATGTCAATCTCGCAGTCGTGCAGTGGTCGCAGGTAGACATGCTCGGTGATGAGTACGAGGCGCGACAGGCCGCGCACGCCGGGAAGATAAAAAGCAGTGAGACTCGCCTGGAGGAGTATGAGGCAGCCGTGCGGGCCTATCGCCAGCTGGCAGTGGCGCTGCGGGCACAGGGACTCGATGAGGAGGCGGCGCGCTTCGCCTACCGCGCGCAGCTCCTGCAGCGCATTGTCTTGCGGCAGCAAGGCAAGTTCGGGCAGTACCTCTTCTCATTGTTACTCGATCTGCTGGCAGGATATGGGTATCGCCCCGGCAGGAGCGTCGAGGCCTATCTCGTTGTTATCTTCGGCTTTATGGGCCTCTATCTGCTCAACGCCCATAGCGCCGCAGTTCATCTCACCTGGGATGAAGCGCTGGTCCTGAGCGTGAGCAGTTTTCACGGTCGTGGGTTCTTTCTCCAAAATATAGCTTTAGGAGATAGCTTTGTTCGACTGGCCGCTGCAGAGGCTGTATTGGGCCTCGTGATCGAGATCAGCTTTATTGCGACCTTCACCCAGCGCTTTTTAGGAAGGTGAGGGAAAACCTGGCGCCTTGATCGGATACCGATGACAAGACAAGAAGAATTTGGAGGATTACGATCATGTTTGATTCTCAAGAGATGAACCAACAAACCATACCGTACCAGGAGCCACGAGAGCCAGCTCCTCCCCCCGTGCCGCCGAGGCGGCGGGGCGGGGGCTTGCGTACAGGAGCGATCATTGGCTTGATCCTGGTGCTGGTAGTCGTCTTCGGTGTCGGTTTGTTTGCCGGGTGGGAATTCGGAAGAAATGGCAGCACGCTAGCACCCGGTGCAGGACAGTTGCCCCCGCTCAGCGGAACCACTCTAGATAAGGTACGCGAGGCAGTGGTAGTCAAAGTGACTCCAGCAGTGGTGCAGGTGAACGTTTTAACCCAGAACGGTGGAGCTATCGGCTCCGGTGTCATCATCGACAGTCGTGGGTACATCATCACGAATAATCACGTGGTCAACGGTGCGCAGACCATTCAGGTGGTCCTGAACGATGGTACGAAATTGCCGGCACAGTTGTCGGGCACCGATCCTCCTGATGACCTGGCAGTATTGAAGATCCAGCCACCCGGCAACATGACAGTAGCAACTATAGGAGACTCCTCGCAGCTCCGTGTGGGGCAAGAGGTGCTGGCAATAGGTAACCCGTTGGGGATAACGCAGACGGTGACGAATGGCATCGTCAGCGCCCTGGGACGCACCGTCTCCGAAGGGCAGGGCGGCGCCACCATTTCCAATGCCATACAGACCGACGCGCCCATTAATCCGGGCAACAGCGGTGGAGCGCTGGTGGACCTGCAAGGTAACCTCGTCGGCATTCCCACGTTGACGGCCATCGACCCCGAGTTTAATACGCCCGCCAACGGTGTCGGCTTTGCCATCCCATCAAACCGTGTGAAATCCATCATTTCGCAGATCATCCAGACAGGATAGGTAGTTGATAAAGGATTACTGCAATGCGAGCAGCGGAATTTGCCAGTGCGGCTTTGAGGGCCTGGGAGTCAAACGATTGGGACGGCCTGGCTACCCTGCTGTCGGATGATTTCGTCTGTCGGGATCACCTTCCGCAGCCTGTACAGAAAGCGCAGTATCTCGGCTTCGTGCAGGCGATCATGAAGGCGATGCCTGACTGGTCATTTCACGACCACTTCTTAGAAGAGGGCCCTGTGACGGAGCAAGGCGAGAGGGTATTCTTCGTCACACAGATTACTGCTACACACACCGGCGATCTCATTCTGCCGGATCTTCCCATTATCCCGCCCACAGGTACAAAAATTTCGTTGCCATACAGACACCTGGAGTACTTTGTCAAAGAGGAGATCATCAGGGTGATCACAGCCGATTTCTCCCCCAATTTCCTGGAGGAGATACTTGCACAGATGGGGATGGTGCTGCCTTGAGATGAATCTTGATCAGACCTGAGATGAGCGCCTGGGTGCAGACCC
>VBHV01000124.1 GCA_005881995.1 Chloroflexota bacterium
ATCGATGCTCAACTCCACCTCCCAGCGTTCATGATACAGCTCGATCAAAGTCTTGGCGGGAGCCTGCTTGGGATCGAGCCAAGTGGTGACCAAGCGCCGCAGCTCGCCATGGCAAGGCAAGCCAGGGGCATAGATGCGGTAGGTGATCACGCGCAAGAGCAGGGGCTTGTGCAAGCCGTGCGAGGCTTGCGGAGACAGCCAGGCCAGATAGCTGCCATCGGAAAGCCGCGTACACGGGTGCGTCAAGACATGGCTCTCCAAACCTGCCACGACGTGAGCCCCTTTTTGGCGCATGGCTTGGATCAGTGGCCCGGCAAACAGTCCGCGATCCAGCAGCACCAGCATCTGGGCGGTGATCGAGCGCAGCAACAGGGGGGCCAAGCGCGCTTCAGCCACCCGACAGGGAGCAGCTACCGCATCAAAAATGGCATGGGTGGCGCACTCCAGCAAGTACAGGGCGCGCAGTTGCGGAAAGGGACTCTGCGTGGGGCCAGAGTTGATGCGGCCAAAGTAGTTGGCGTTGTGCTGATCATCGGCCACATCCTCGCACGTGCCATCGATGGCCACCACTCGCCGACCCCGGTAGAAGGCTCCTTTGGTACTCGGGGTGGCCAACGGATGACAACAGCGGCGAAACAACTGCCGCAGCACGGTTACGCCCAATTGCTGCCGCCGTTGGCAAATCGCTCCCTCGGTCGCCACTGCCTCGTTGGGGTCGGGCCACAGGAAGCGTGCGCCACTGGCCAGGCGGCGCAAGACTCCCCCTATCGTCAAGCGCGGAAAGAGGGTCAAGGCGATCACCAGGTACACGATGGCCACCATCGACAGCGCTTTCTCGCGCTTCTCCCAGGCATGGCAGTCGCTGAGTACCTGCTCGACGGTTTCCCGCGGGTAGACTTCTTGCAACACTTCCAAGTTCACTTGATGACACAACTTGTCATCCTGAGTTATCTGTCGTACGCTAAAGGGCATCAGGAGGCTCCTTTCATTTGGCATCGGACATCTCTACTCACAATAGTATGCCATATCTGGACCTCCTTTTCTTATCTAAATGGTATTGACCGCAAGGGTCCCCACCCAACCCCACACCACTCCCGCCCTTACCATGACAGACGATGTAGAAGCCCCCCGTAGTCATGGTAAGGGCGGGGGTGGAGCGGATGTGGGGCGGGGACCCTTGCGGTCGCCCTGGGGGGAGGCCGTCGTCCTTTTCATTGGCCCCGAAGGTGGTTTGATGGCTGAAGAGGTCGCGTTGGCCCGACGACACAACGTCCAGGCTGTGACGCTCGGGCCGCGTATCCTTCGTGCGGAGACAGCGGCACTGGTGGCCGTGGCGAATGTGATGTATGAATTGGAACGGTAGGGCTATACGTTAGCTCCAATATGCTCCCCGAAAAATTTCGTAATTCGTCCCCATGCGTCCTCGGATGCTGCTGCGTCGTAGCGGCTGCCTTTGTCGTTGAAGAACGAGTGCTTTGTTCCAGGATAAATCTTGATGTCATGCGAGATATTGTAGCGATCTAACTCAACGTCGAGTTTCTGGCCGTGTGAGGTGGTGAAGTCTTTGTCGGGGTAGGAGCCGACGACGGGGCACATGCGGGCGACGGCTTCGACGGGGCGGGGGTTCATGCCGTAGAATGGTGCGATGGCTTTGAGTCGGTTGTCGGTGCAGGCCCAGGCGATGGCGAAGCTGCCGCCCATGCAGAAGCCGATGGCTCCCAGGCTCTGGCTGTCAACACCGGACTGTTCGGTGAGGTAGGTCAGGGCGGCTTTCAGGTCTTGCGGCCGGTGAAGAGATCGACGGCCAGGGCGATGTAGCCTGCGTCGGCCAGGCGGCGCGTGATGTCCTTAATATTTTCATTGAGTCCAAATGCTTCGTGAATGACGACGATGCCGGGGAATGGGCCGTCGCCTTCGGGACGCGCCAGGTAACCGTTAATTTGCCTGCTGGCCGATTGGTATGAGATGGATTGCGCTACTTGTGACATGATTGTGCTCCTTACGATGTGTAGAGGCGTGATTTATCGTGCCCGCATTGGATGGCAAGGGCGCGCTAAATCACGCCCCTACAGGTGATTTTCGCATTTGACCCCGTGTTCACTACATGCTATCATAATGCAACATGAATCTTCCAGCGAGCAAGCGTAATTACGGGCTATGAGAGATGTATGATGTTGTGCCTGGCGCATTACAGCACATGCGTGAAGCTGATATTATTAGCAGAGCAGGGCTGACAGCGGCGTCACAGGGTCAAGAGTATTGCCGTATAGGTGCCGTTCATTCAACGAATCGTCAGGGAGCGCGGCTCTCAGGTGTAGTTGATCTGTCAAACACGCCCCATGAAGAAGGCGTAACAGCGACAAATCCATCAATAGCAATAGAAGGTACACCGCCTGCATCAAAGCGCTTTCTTGTTATGGTTGAGATACGCGATCCTCAGAACTGGAGTAGTCATTGTACGTGTAGAGCCGTGCCAGGCACCTCAATGACGCTATGTGCCCATGCCGCCGCGCTGCTTTATCAATGGCTAGCACATCCGTTCACCTTCGTCCCTCCTGATGTCACCTCCTCGATCCTACCTGCCCCGAAAAACCAGGGGTCGATTCCTGCCAGCCCATATCTGAATCGTTCCTTACAGCCTCCTGACGCGAAGCGTAGAGACGCAGTCTCGTTGGAGGCTGAATATCAAGCTGGCCTTCGTTCCTTACAGCCGCCTGACGCGAAGCGTAGAGACGCAGTCTCGTTGGAGGCTGACTCGCAAGATGGCCATAGGCTTCCTCAATCGGTTGGGCCGTTGACCTATAGTCCTGCATGGCGTCCATCTAGTCCGGCGATGAATACCGCCGAGTTCCTGGCGCAGTTGGCGTTGGGGGATCTGCGCGGCATTGCGCGTGAATATGACATTATCACCAACGGACTCGGCAAACAGGAACTGGTCGAGGCTATCGTGGCCGCGCTCAAGCAGCCCGAGGCCGTACGGCACGTAGTGGGAACTCTGGAGAAAGCGCAGCGCCAGTTCTTAGCTACCTTGATACTCGCAGGTGGGCATATGAATGATGATGAACTGCGCGGCCTGTTTGAGCGGTTCTCGCTTGGCAAAACAGAACAGTTGCAGTACATGCTGCTTGCCCTTCAAGGGAAGGCATTGCTGGTACGGGCCAGTTTCAACACATCCTTACAACCACGCAGCGGATTGAGCGCGTCACTGCTCGATGTGAACTGGTATGTGCCAGAAGAGGTGCGCGCGGCATTACACATTGCGCTGCCGATCACCTCATTTGATATTGAGGCACAGAGCGATCCTCCAATCATACGCCACGTTGAAGCATATCACCTGTTAGCAGACCTGCTGCTCGTGGCACGGGCATTGGATGGTTATCGCATTGAGCGCGAAGACCAGAGGCACGAGCGCGCCAGAAAGCCTATCACCGGGGAGCTTGTGCGTGGGATAAGTGCGCAGACAGGCGATGGATCAACTGCGCTGCCTACTCCCACCGGCTTGCCCTCGGCTTCGCTGCTGGAATGGCTGCAATCGGTTGTTCCGCGCCCGTCGGCGTTTTTACGTTTTGCTTTTCGCATACTACGCCTGGCGGACATTCTCTACCTTGAGCACGAAAGCGCCAATGCCACTATGTCGATACTGCGCATGCTGCCAAATGCCGCCGAATTGCTGCTCGGCCCGGCACGAGCTGAGGTCGCTTCCGAACTTTTCATGCACTGGCTTCATCAATCTACCTATATAGAGTTATTTGATCTACAGGAAGAAGGACTGCGCCTGCGCAGCCGCGCCACACCGATGAACCAGCCTGCCCTGCGGTATGGAGAGCTGGAGGCAGAGAGTAGAGACGCCCGGCAAGCATTAATTATACTGCTGGCGCAGGCTCCCCTGCATCAATGGATCAATTTCACCGCCTTTGCACGTTTTGTGTATCGTTTGAACCCCACGTTTTTACAACGCCGGCAGCGCGCCTTTGCCTCTCCGCACTGGTGGATCGAGCAGGAAGAGGGTCGGCCTTTGCAGCCCACGCAGTGGAATGACTGGTTACGCGCCGAGGGACGCTATCTCGCGCGGTTATTACAAGGTCCTTTGTACTGGTGGGGAGCCAGTGATCTTGCGCTGTCTGCTGATGGGCGTTTGCTGGCATTCCGCCTCACGTCGATGGCGGGCTTCTTGTTGAATGGAATGTCCATCATTGAGCAGGATCGCCTTCTTGCCAATGTGCCCGCGGAACCCGCTATCGAAATGTCCGATCAGGGCGAGTTATCGATACTTTCATCAGCCGAAAACTGGCCGGTGATTGAACTGATCGAAAGTTTTGCTGAAGTGCAGGGGGTGCAGGCTGGTCGGCTTTCCTATCGACTTACGCCAAAATCGCTTGGTGAGGCGCTTCATCGTGGAGAGGTGTTCGCGCCGCTGCTTGACCTGTTACATCGCGTGGTAGACGCTTCTGGCGTAGAGAATAGTTCGATGGCCTCGGCGCTGTATCAACTTGAACGGCGTATCGCGCATTATGGACGCGTACGGCTTTATACGGATGTGACATTACTGGAGGTTGCCGATACCCTCACCATGCGCGAACTGGGGGCGACGACCTCGATAGAAAAACAGATCGCCCACAGAATTCATCCTACCCTCGTGCTATTGAACAAGCAGGGTGGAGAGCAACTGGTTGAAGAGTTGAAGCGGCGCAGTCAAACGCCACTACTGCATGAGGATGAATGATATGGATGTAAGCGACCTTTACCTGTTACAGAATGTGCCGCCTTACCACCTGCAGGCGTTGGTCAAGACGCGCCGTTTGCCCCAGCCGCTTACTAATCCGACAGATGCCATCTCTTCGTCCTCTTTGAACCTTCCAGAAATAGGAGAGGCGCTTTTCGATCCTGAAACCTGCCAGGAGGTCATACGCGGCCTGGGCGAGCTAGAAACACGCATTCTGAACGAACTGGTTGCCTGCGGAGGGCGCGCGAATAGTCGCGACCTTGCCCTTTATTTCACCAGCGCGCAGATGCTCAATACAGGTAAAGATAAGCATGTAGGGGCGCAATTCATTGCGCCCTCTGAGAAGAGCAGCGATGTCTCTGCATTTCCTGGAACAGAGCCGCAAACCGGTGGAACACGTTACAAACGCGATACTCCTGCCCAGGGCATAGGTTCGCTGCGTCCCTATGCCGAGGCCGCGTCCACCAGCGCTTTGCAATATCCTACGCCGCATCCACATGGCGTCTTTGAGCAAGCGTTGCATCGCCTGCTGGTGTTGGGATTGCTCTTCTGGGGCAAACAAACCAACTTTGTGGGGCGTGACTATGCCAATGGGGTTTACGATGGCGTGCTGATTGTGCCGCAGGCGGTTATGGATGCAGCGCAAGCCGTTCTTCGTTCCCATGTAGAGGCGCAATTCATTGCGCCCTCTTCCCAGGCCGATGCGTTGGCGACTGACTATCAAGATGGCCTGCGTTCCTTGCAGCGCTCGCTCTATCTCTACTGGTCGCTGGTATCGAGTGTGCGTGAGGGTTTATCCCTGGTCAGTAGCAAGCTGCTTTCGCGGCCAGCGCTGCGCCAGGTGATCGAGCAACTGGGACCCATTACTGACATCGAGCGAATACGTACTGAAGCTGATGGGCCTCACCTGCTGTTTATGCGCCTGCTACTCATGAAATTGGGGCTGTTGTATGAACGCAACGGGGCAATATTGGCTGCGCCTGCCGATGCATTTTTTGCTCTACCACTGTTGGAACGGGCGCGGCGCTGCTATCGCCTGTGGCTCGAGACGTCCTTCTGGAACGAACTGAGCTATCTGCCAGGTGTTATTTTGAGACCCGGACCTGGCCCTCTCGATCCGGCTCATCCTGAAGTTATAAACGCGCGTGCAATGGTGATGGAGCGGATATTACAGGCGCAGCCAGGTGCGTGGCATGCCTTACCCGCCTTTATCGCGCGCGCCAAGTTGTACGTTCCCTATCTACTCTTCCCGCGCCAGTATGGGGCGCGCGCAGAACGCTACTCCACCGGAAGCAATCCCTATGGCTGGGATTTTCGCCTGCGGCATGGCTGGTTAACGCACCGCGAGGGCTGGCACATGGTAGAAGGCGGTTTCATTCGAGCTATGCTGTCAGGGCCGCTGTGCTGGTTAGGCCTGGTAGAACTGCATGAAGAAAACGATATGGATGCTTTTCGTCTGCTGCCGCAAAGCGCGCTTATCACCGGCGAGACCGCGTACGATATAGAAGAATTGCCCAGGGGCAAACTGGTGGTGCAGCCAAATTTTGAAATGTTGGCGCTTGCGCCCGTCTCAGAAGCGCTGCTGATTCGGTTAGATCGTTTTGCCGAGCGCACGCGGCTCGAGCAGATCGCCCAGTATCGTCTGACAAAGGCCAGTGTGACCCGCGCTATACAGATGGGCATGCACGCGGAAGAAATTCAGCAGGTCCTGGAGCAGGCCGCCGGGGGAAGCCTGCCGCAAAACGTCTGCTATTCATTGATGGAATGGGAACGACAGGCGCGGCGCATTGAACTCTGGCCTCGTATGACCTTACTCGAAGTAGACGACGCGGCTTTACTGGATGAACTCTTCGCGGATGCGAAAACTCGCCCGTTGTTTGGTCGCCGCCTGGCCCCCTTGCTGGCAGAAGTGGTCTCCGATCAATTGGCCAACCTGCAAGAACTGCTGTGGCAGCGCGAATACCTGCCCGCGCTGGTAGCTGCTCCAGTCTATAATCAGGTGTTGGAAAGCGGGCGTATGCCAGCGCATGAACCACAGTGGCGACTGCTTGAGGATGGCCTGTTGCAGCCCTGCTATCCTGTAGTGAACCTGTACCTGGCGGCACAACTTGAACGTATCACTATCTATGACGAGGCGACGGGCTGGAGACGCATTACACCATCATCTATCCAGCGTAGCCCCGATATCCCACTCGAGCATATGGTGCGTTTTTTGCAGCAGTATTGCCTGGACGGCGTGCCGCCTTCCTTCCTGATTCGTCTCAAATTGTGGGGCGGAGGGTATGACAGGCAGAATGTTATTTCGGTTGAGGCTGCTCCCATGCTGCGCCTCTCTGCCCAGGCGCTGCGCGATATCCAGGCCGATGAAGAGGTGGGCGAGCTGCTCGAGGAAGAAGTCTCCTCGGAAAACCGTTTAGTGCGTGTTCCGCAGGACA
The DNA here is from genome assembly GCA_005881995.1 of Chloroflexota bacterium. The sequence goes on from VBHV01000124.1 coordinate 7,159, forward strand.
GGTTGGCGCGCGTAGTAGAGTTATTGAGGGAGCGTGGGTTCGTGGTCGAGGATTAGGCGACATTTTACCTTCCTAATGAAGCAGCGTCATATATAATAGATCAGAGGTGTGCACCACCCCTTGTCCCTACGAAATAGGCGGGCGGAGAAACAGCCAGTGTGCCAAAGGAGGGTCAACCGATGCCAGATCATGAAGGACAGCAGCTTGGCAATTATAGATTGGTGCGCTCACTTGGGCAGGGCGGCTTCGCGCATGTCTACCTTGGCGAACATATTCACCTGCGCACCCTGGCGGCGGTGAAGGTGCTGGATACTCGCATGAGTGGGAGCGATGAAAGCCTGCAGTTTCGCCACGAGGCCCGTGTCATTGCCGACTTGCATCATCCCAATATTGTGCGCGTTTTAGATTTCTCGGTGATAGACGATACGCCTTTCCTGGTGATGGAGTACGCGCCTAATGGCACCCTGGCGAAACGCCATCCTCGGGGCATTCCATTGCCGCCGGTGGTGGTGGTCTCCTACGTCAAGCAGGTCGCGGCGGCGTTGCAGTATGCGCATACGCAGAAACGGCTGATTCACCTGGATGTCAAGCCGGCGAATATGCTCATTGGCAGCAACGACGAAATTTTGCTCAGTGACTTCGGCATCGCTCTGACCGCCATCAGTTCGCGTTCTCAAGCCATCGAAAACATCCTGGGTACCCTACCGTATATGTCTCCTGAGCACCTGAACGGCAAACCTTCCCTGGCGAGCGATCAGTATTCGTTGGGAGTCGTCGCCTATGAGTGGCTCTGCGGCTCTCCTCCATTTCAGGGGTCGCATTCCGCGCTCTTCGCCCAGCACAGCTTTGCGCCTCCACCTTCCCTGCAAAGCAGGATGCCTGGCATTCCGTCAGGCGTAGACCAGATTGTCTTGAGAGCGTTAGCGAAACAACCGCAGCAGCGTTTCCCCAGCGTCCAGGATTTCGCGGATGCTCTGGAGGAGGCGGTGCTCCAGGCGCTGCAAGCGCCTGGAGCGATGGGAGGTGGGCATGCCGGGATTACCAGACCATCACCTTCCAGTACAACGCAGCAGGTTCCACCCAGGATTGGCCCATCACCCTTTGTCGTTGGTTCGCCAGCGCATACCGGAACTCCCTTTGGACAGACGGAGCAAGTATCTGAGCCGGTAGTGACGCCATTGCCTAATACGGGTGCGCCTGAACACCCACTTGTCCTGCAGGAGCGCGTGCTGATTCGGCAGGCGCAGACACTGGAGCAGGGCTATGAACTGCGCAAAACCGACCTGCAACGGCGACAGCGCGAGGAAGAGCAGGTTGCTTACCAGGCGCGGCAGAGCGCCATGTCGCAGGCAGACCAGGCTATTGAGGAAGTTCGCCAGATCTATGCGCAGACGCGCAGCGAACTCTCGGCATCGGGTTGGAACTGGTGGGCCAAAGCGCGTATCTTCACGCCTCCTCCTGAAGAACCTGCGCGCAGTCTCGATGCGGCAATACAGGTGGCTACCTGCCACACAACTGCCGCCGCCGCCAGCGACAGGGTGTCTGCATTTCTGAGACGCTATGCGCGTCCTGGCGTCTTGTTCACATGGATGCTGCGTCTTGCAGCGGTAGTGGCTGTAATTTTCGGCCTGCTGCTCCTCTGGGCATCTGGCTCGCCCGGTAGCCTGCTTCTAGATGCAGGCTGGGCGCTGATCGTCTTTATCGCTGTGCTGGTGGGGTGCTTTTACTGGCTCTACTACCCGCTCAGAAAAGCCTATGTGACGCTCACATATGTCGAACCACTGGTGGAACTCGCTCATCAGGAGCGATGCGCGAGCATCGAGGACATCTTTCAAACGCAACTCCATGAAATCGGACAGCGTCTCGAAGAACAGAAGGATCAACTCGAGCACATCTTGCAGGAGCGATTGATGAAACTGCGCGCTGATGTGGTGACTTTTCTTCATGAAACGAGTTATGCTGGCGCGGGCTGGGATGATGCCTCCTGGGATGCCTGGGAGACCTTGCATATTACTCCTGCTGTCGCTCGTATCGGCGCGCTGATGCTGCCTGCACAACTGGCTCTTCCACCACTGCCAGCGCTCATCTCCTGTCCAGAGGGCTGCAATCTGTTCATCAAGGCGGCAGGAGCAGCAAAGCAGAGCGCGGCGGCGGTAGTACAATCGCTGTTGATACGCCTGCTGGCGACGCAGCAACCAGGGAATGTGCGTCTCACCATCATCGATCCCATTGAACTGGAGAATACGCTGAATCCATTTTCACCGCTGGCTGAGCATCATACCATGCTGGGAACGGGCAATGCCTGGGTCAGTACGCAGGAAATCGAGCAGCAATTACGCGGTGTAACCGATCATATCCGCCATGTGCACCGCAAGCGCAGTGAGTATAGAGTGGAAAGAGAGAAGGGAGAGGAAGACAATGAGAGCAGTCTCCAGGCTGAACCTTATCATATCCTGGTGGTGATGGGCTTTCCAGCAAACTTCTCTCCAGCTGCGGCGAATGACCTGCTGGTGATCGCCAGAAATGGCCCGCGCTGCGGTGTTTCAACCATCGTCGTAGGCGACCTTGACCAGCCATTCCCCGCTCTTCTCGGCCTTGAATTACATGCGCTGGAACGTATTTCCAGTGTGATCACCGGCAATGAGCAGCACTTTAGCTGGCTGGACCCCGATTTCTCAGCGTGCCAGTTGCAGTTGGATACGCTGCCACCACTGCCATTGTCCACGCAACTTTTACAAACGGTGCGCCAGTACCTTTCCGACGCTGCCTCGGTTGAGTACAATACGCGGCTGAAGGAACTGTTAGATCAGCCTCAATGGCCGGCGTCCGGTGATAGGGTGAAGGCCTGGCTGGGGCACCCGGTAATACTGAAAGAGCCAACTGCTGTCACCTTCTCGCGGGAAAGTGGCAGTCATCTCCTTATTGTCGGCAAGCAGGAGGAGATGGCGATGAGCATAGCTGTGACCTCTCTCGTCAGCCTTGCCGCGCAATGTCCACCCCAACGCCTGCAATGCTACATCGTTGACACCAACTCGAAACAGGATGTGTTGCAGGTGGTCGGGCAATTGCTGCCCGGATACATATCGCGTGTGGTGACGCGGCAGAACCTGCATTCCGGTCTTGCCCAGGTCATCACCTATATCAGCGACGTACTTGAACAACGGCGCGCGTCGGATGCTTTCGAGCATACATCGATCTTGCTCATTTTACACGGTTTGCAGCGTATGGATGAACTACGTCAAAAGCCTGCTCAACATGAACATGCAGGTTCACCGGCACTGGCTGAACGATTCGCGACCATCCTACATCAGGGCCCTGATCTCGGTATCCACCTGTTGATGTGGTGTGACAGGCTTACAAGCCTGAAAAGCATGCCCGGCAGCAATGCACTTGAGCATTTTGACCGGCGGGTTGTCTTCCGCACGCCCTCGAAAAACGAATCGATGGAGTTGCTGGAATGGCCAGGCGCTACGGAACTCAGCCAGGATTACGCTGTGCTGTTCGATACGACTACAGGTGAGCGTGAAATGTTCCGTCCTTATCACTTGCCGTCGAGGGAGTGGTTGGAGGAGGCAGCTGAAAAGATTGGGCGGAAAATACTCCCAAATTAGCTTGACGGTGTCTAGCTGGCTCTGGTACAATCGACGAAAAGGTGTAAGAAATGGCAAAGAAAGTGGTGGCGTCTGTCCCACGAGGCATGCGGGACATCTTGCCGCAGCAGATGATCCGGCGGCAGTATGTGATCGATGTAGTTCGCGGCGTCTTCGAGGAATTTGGTTTCGAACCGCTCTCAACACCCGCTGCAACGTACGGGGATGGGAAGGATAGGCTTGCACTCCGCTACGATCTCTCGGTGCCCCTTTGCCGGGTAGTCGGCATGTATCCCGATCTGCCCAAGCCCTTCAAGCGCTATCAAATTGCCCCGGTCTGGCGCGCGGAACGCCCGCAGAAAGGACGCTATCGCGAATTCTACCAGTGTGACGCGGACACCGTTGGCAGCGCGAGTATGCTGGCCGATGCCGAGATACTCAATGTCATCTACGAGGTACTCCGGCGGCTGGGCTTCAAGAGGTTTGTCATCAATATCAATGACCGGAAAATACTGACCGGCATTGGGCAATTTTCTGGCGTGCCGGGTGAACTGCTTGGTGGCCTGTACCGCTCCATTGACAAGCTAGAAAAGATCGGCCTGGCGGGGGTGCGAGAGGAACTGCGGAGAAACGAGATCCCCGATGATGTCATCGAAAAGATGCTCGATCTGCTCCAGATCGAAGGGGAGAACGAGGCGGTGCTGGCTTCACTGCGCGATAGATTGGGGAGTTATCCCGTTGCTCTGGAGGGGATTGACGAACTTGAGGAGATCATCGGCTCCCTGAAGGCGCTTGATATTCCTGAAGAGTTTTACCAGTTCAAGTTTGCCATGGTGCGCGGTCTGGAATACTATACGGGCCCTATCTATGAGACGACCATTGAGGAACCCAGGATGCCCAGCATTACCGGCGGGGGGCGTTACGATGAACTGGTGGGCATGTTCTCCCAGCGTAATTACCCTGCCACGGGAACGAGCATTGGTATCGAGCGTATCATTGACGCTATGGAGGAACTAAACATGTTTCCTCCAAACATTGGCAAGACGGTGGCCCAGGTGTTGGTGACGGTTTTCGACAAAACCCTGGTGAATGCATCGCTGCAGATGGCGAACACTCTGCGCCTGGGTGAATTGAAGACCGAGATGTACTTTGAGCAGGATCCACTAGGCACCCAGCTTCGCTATGCAGGCAAGAAAGGTATACCCTACGTGGTTATACTGGGACCAGATGAAGTCGCGGCCGGCCAGGTGACGGTGCGAGACCTCGTGCGGAAAGAGCAGCAGACGGTTAGCCAGGCAGAGGCTGTTGGTCTTATCAGGCAATGGATGGTGTAAAAAGCAGTTGACAAAACACCACAAGTATGATATCTTAATCATGCGAACGCAAGATATATGCGGGAGTGGCTCAGTGGTAGAGCATCTCCTTGCCAAGGAGAAAGTCGCGGGTTCGATCCCCGTCTCCCGCTCCCAGTTGTCTTCATACGGCGACGTCGCCAAGTGGTAAGGCACGGCTCTGCAAAAGCTGCACCAGCGGTTCGAATCCGCTCGTCGCCTCCATCTATGACGTGATGATGCAGATCACGTCTTTTTTTGTTTGTACTCGGCACCTATTCGTCCTGCCAACGCACTGCGTGCAGGGCCCTTATCCAGCCTGCCAACGGACTGCGTCCTACCTACGGTCAGACAGGCTGATAGGAAGAGTGCTACGCACTCAGGCAGGACGAAAGGAGAGGTGTTCCCCATGCGACAACAACGCAGCTATTCCAGCGAAGCCATTGTACTCAAGCGCACCGACCTTGGGGAAGCTGATCGTATCCTGACACTCTTCACCCCCAACAAAGGCAAATTTCGTGCCGTCGCCAAAGGCACACGTCGTCCCGTCAGTAAACTGGCAGGACATGTCGATCTGCTGTGTCGCAGCCAGTTGCAAATAGCCCTGGGGCGCAACCTCGACATCGTGACCCAGGCGGAAGGGCGCGAGAATTTCCTGCACCTGCGTACCGATCTCTGGCATATGACCTGCGGCTTCTACCTCGCCGAACTGGTAGACCGTTTTGTGGAAGACCAGACGCCGCACTACGATATCTATGCCCTGCTGCTGGATACCCTGCGCTACCTGGATGCCGACGCCAACGCGCTTCAACAACAGCGCACAAATGGCACAGAGCTAACTCCGCAGCAGGAAGAGGGAAATACCCGCCTGCTCTTGCGCTACTTTGAGCTGCGCCTGCTCTCGGCCATCGGCTACGAACCGGCCTTGCAGAATTGCGCGCACTGCGCCAGCGAGATACGCCCGGAGGACAACGGCTTCAGAGCCTCGCTTGGCGGCATCCTGTGTCCCCAGTGCTCGCGTTACTGGGAACGGCGTCTTTCGCTCAACGCGCTCAAGGTACTGCGCTACATGCAGCGCAGT
>VBHV01000513.1 GCA_005881995.1 Chloroflexota bacterium
CACGCCCATCCCGCGGTGGTACAGGCAGTGGTGCAGGCCAGTATGCGCGGCTTCAGCTTCGGTGCGCCCACGCAGGCCGAGAGCGAACTGGCAAAGCTGGTGATCGAGAGCGTGCCATCGATTGAAATGGTGCGCTTCGTCAATTCAGGCACCGAGGCGACGATGAGCGCGTTACGCCTGGCCCGAGCCTATACCGGACGCAATAAAATTATCAAGTTTAGCGGCTGCTATCATGGTCACGCGGATATGCTGCTGGTACAGGCGGGCTCCGGGGTCGCGACGATGTCGCTGCCCGACAGTCCCGGCGTGCCTCCCGATGCCGCGAAGGATACACTGATTGCCCCGTACAACGATAGCGATGCTGTAGAGCAGCTCTTTCGCGCCTACCCGCAGCAGATTGCTGCCATTATCGTTGAGCCGGTAGCGGCGAACATGGGGCTGGTGCTGCCACTGCCGGGCTTTCTGGAACAATTGCGCGCATTGGCCGATGAGTACGGGGCGCTCTTGATCTTCGATGAAGTGATAACCGGCTTCCGCGTAGCCCTGGGCGGCATGCAGCAGCGCTTGGGGATTATGCCTGACCTGACCTGCCTGGGCAAGATTGTCGGCGGCGGCTTGCCCGTGGGAGCCTATGGCGGGCGGCACGAGATTATGGAGTGGGTTGCTCCACTGGGACCGGTGTACCAGGCGGGAACGCTCTCAGGCAACCCCCTGGCGATGGCTGCCGGTATCGCGACCCTGACCGAGCTGCGCAAGCCGGGGCGCTATGAGGAGCTTGAACGCAAAGGGCATTTGCTTGGCGCAGGTATCACGCGCGCCATACACGAGGAAGGGGGGGCGGTGCAATTCGCACGTATTGGCTCAATGTTTGGCCTGTTCTTCACCGCGCAGCACGTGATCGACTATGCCAGCGCTAAAACCTCAAATACGGCCCGCTACGCACGCTTCTTCTGGAATATGCTGGCACTAGGCGTATACCTGCCTCCATCGCAATTCGAGACCTGTTTCATCTCCCTGGCGCTGGACGACGGCATGCTGGAAGAAACCGGAAAAAACATCGCGGTAGCATTGCGGGAATCGCTTGAATGATATGGAAGGAGCAATACCATGACCAATTTCCCCATCGTGCGCATGCGACGCACACGACAGAATGAGAAACTACGCGGCCTGGTACGGGAGACGCACCTTGAGGTTTCGCAGCTCATCTACCCACTATTCATAGCGGAAGGGCTGGACAAGCCCCGGGAGGTTCCCTCGATGCCGGGGATAATGCAGTGGCCGCTGGAGCACCTGGGACGGGAAGCAGAACGCATTGCCAGCCTGGGCATTCCGGCGGTGCTGCTCTTTGGCATCCCCAATGAGAAGGACGAGGTCGGGTCGCAGGCTTACCATCCAGAGGGGATCATTCAGCAAGCGATGCG
>VBHV01000514.1 GCA_005881995.1 Chloroflexota bacterium
AAGGCGAGCGCTCCCGGTAGGTAATCAAGTCCAATATTCAGGCCGTCGCTTGCCTTGATAAGCGCACGGATCTCGCTATCAGGTTCAGAACGTCCCAGAACAGCATCAAGCTCTATCAAAACGATTTCGGGAACGGGCAAGCCTAATGCCCGCCCGATCTCGCCAGCTACCAGTTCAGCAATCAATGCCTTTGGCCCCTGTCCCGCTCCCCGGAATTTCAGCACGTATAACCCATCGTCGTCAGCCTCGACGATAGCAGGAACTGAACCACCTTCGCGCAGTGGCGTCACGTAACGTGTCGCTGTAATTGTTCGTAACATAGCTGTTATTCTAGCACGAATTCAGTGTGATGACGAGATTCAGGCTATCAGGTCTCCCAGATTTCTGGATAAACCGGTAATTTCCTGCTGTAGTTGTTTCTCATGGTAGTTCTCAATCGTTCTATACGTGGAAATATATTGTTTGGAATCCTCGTGGAATGTGCGCAGAGCGCAGAATAGTGAATAACGATGTATGGGTAGTCAGGAACTTATTTCGACACCGGGCAGCGCAGCAGATGGCTTTCCCGAGGACTCTTCAGATCAGGAAGAGTATGCTGAAGAGGACTCGCATGCTTCAGGCTATCCACCCGTAGACCACGTACAGAACGCGCAAAAACTCTCACCATTCTGGCGAGATCGTTTGATTGAAGCGGGCATGATTGGATCAATGGCCTGCTATTATGTGATCGGCAATTATAATCTGGGTGCGAGTCGATTTTTTCATCTCAATCCTCTGCTGTCTCTGCCTTTTCTCTTGATTTTTGCCCTGCTTAGCTGGTACCGGCTGCCATTTGCCGTTGCGCTCCTGCCTATGGCGCTGCCTTACTTCTATCTTCAAAAACCGGTCTACAGCCACTATCAATTTAGTCTTGTAGAAATAGTCCTGGGGGTGTGTGCTGCTGTCGCTTTGGTACAGGTATTGGTCAAACAAAATGGCTGGCCGTATCGGCTCTCGTGGCGGGAACTGCGGGATCTACTCGGCCCGTTTATCGTACCTACGCTTATTTTCGCGCTCGCTGCCGCCATATCGGTGGTAATTGCCTATGCGCGTAGGGATGCGCTGCGGGCATTTCGCCAGGAAGTGTTTGATCCGCTGCTTTTCCTGCTGCTGGCTTGCTACTGTCTGCGGACGAGGCAGGATGTGGCCCGTTTGCTGCTGGCTCTGTTCGGTTCGGCCTTTGTGGTTGCTTTGCAGGGTTTGGCGCAGTATTTCCTCTTCAGAAGTCAGCTTGTGCTGGAGCCGGATGGCGTACGGCGCGTACACGCCTTGTTTGGCAGCGCGAACAACATCTCGTCGCCAGGTATTCGGTTTTTTGCACGCCTGGGGCATCCGTATCGTGGCAGCCGCGGCGCTGCTCCCTATGCTGCTGGTACTGTACCTGAGCCAATCGCGCGGAGCGTGGGTCGCTATCGCGCTGGCGACTTTATTTCTACTCCTGCTTTTACTCCGCAGTCGTAAAGCTGTCTTGATTGTCGGCCTGGGGCTGCTTGTCGCGCTGGCTGTGGGAGGGATTATTTTCCATAGAGTTATCCTGGCTTTCCTGGAGGGGCATCAGAGTGTCGTGGGCATCAGTACCCTCAGCAAGCGCCTGTACCTCTGGCTAAGCGCGCTGAGGATGATACACGATCGTCCCTGGTTCGGCTTTGGCCTGGAGAACTGGCTCTGTTATTATAGCGCCAACGCGGTTTGCAGCATTCCAGCTCTGTATCATCACCATTACTGGATCTTGACCATCCCCGGTACCAACACGCTCACCGGCCTCTCCGATGAACCGACGCTCTCACATCCGCACAACATCTTTTTAGATGTGTGGGTGAGCATGGGCATCTTTGGCTTGCTGGCCTTTATTGCGCTCATTTTCCTCTTCTTCCGGCTCTTCTCGCGTATTCTCAGGACTATCCACGCAAAACAGGGTGCAGCGCTGGACTACCTGCGATGGATGGTGCTTGGAGTGGGAGCGGCGATGCTGGCCGGTTTGATTCAGGGACAGGTCGATAACGCTTTCCTGGCGCCCGACATGGCCTTCTGCTTCTGGATACTCGTGACTGCCCTGCTTTTACTGCGCGTGCAATCTGGAACATCCTGGCGCGGGCGCATCTCTCCAGAGCCTGCCCCGCCGGTAACAACCGAGGAGACACACGAAGCAACGGTATAGCGTGAAAAGTGTGGACTACCTCATAGTTTCAGGGCGACCTACCTCATTGTTGTGTAATCTCAGCTAGACTATACTCAAAGTGAAAGATATCACTATGAGGGAGAAAGGCTATGTTTCTTTCTATCAACCCGACGACCTTGCTCATCTGGTTGGCCTGTCATTTTGTGGGGGATTTTGCCTTTCAGAGCACCTGGATGAGTGTTGAGAAGGGTAAAAGCTGGGAGGTCAACTTTTACCATTGCGCAACGTATACGGCGGTCTTTATTTTGTTTGCGCATCCAACGCTGCTGGCAACCGCCATTCTATTTGGCACACACTTCGTGGTTGATCCTCTTAAAGCGCGTTATAAGGTGATCGGACCAATCTGGGTCGATCAGCTCTTGCACATTCTGACCATTCTGCTGATCCTGCTCTTGCATATCTGAGCGGCGGAGCCACCACCCCTGGAAGTTATTCGCTTGCTCTGGAAGTCATTCGTTTGTCCTGGGACGGTACCCTTACATCGCCCAGCCGACTATGCCCACCTCTCCCTGGCTGACTGTGGTGGTTGCGAACGATTTGGGTGTGCCGCCGTTTAGGGTTCCAACTCCCAGGCTTTGCTCGCCTGAGTGATATGTACCCAATGTGTACATATTTCCGTCGCGCGCAATGATTGGCAGGAACATGGTATAGTCGCCGGCGGCTTGCAGGCGTGTCAGACCTGACCCATCGATATGAATCTCCCACCAGCCATTCTGACCGGTATTGGTTGTGTTACAGACAAGCAGCAGGAGCGTAGTGCTGGAGATCATCTCCATACTGCATATAGCGAGTTGCTGCGAGGTAAAAATTGTCTGGGGTGTTCCTCCCGTTGCGAGTTCGACGCTCAGGGTACTCGGACCACTGGCAACGCCGTTGTTATCAAAGTTACATTGGCCTACAAAGAGTTGCGCATTATCCGGGCTGATTTCGTAACTCTGGCAGGGCTGGCCCGCTTTAACTAGATTTTGGAGGCTTGCTTCCTGCTGACCTGGTCCTTTACTCGTATCAAGCAACAGTAGTCCGGGGCTTCCGGGCGGTCCGGTATGCGCGCTCAAAAAGGCGCGTGTATTATCCAGCCATTTGTAGGAGGCGACGTTGGTCTGGTTGGCCTGTACTTCCTGTTGCAAGTTGCCGCTCGTCAAATCCAGCAGGTACAACATTTCCGTTCCTCTGTTCTGAACGATCGACAATTGATTGAACAGTAACGCTTTCTGGTTTGGAGACCAGCTTGTCGCGGCGGCATAGTCATCGGGCAGGGAAGCGTTCAATGGCGTTCCACAAAACAGGGTCTGCAGGTGTTGCCCGTCGATGCGCACTAGCTGTAACACTGTGATGAACTCAAACCCCGACAGTGGATGCACATCTGTATACGTCTCAAACATGATCCATTGACCATCGGGTGATAACGTTGCGCTGTAGGAGTCAATCCTGCTGTGCGCAATGGTCGCGATCAAGTTTTTAGCGCCGCTGGTCACGTCATAAAGCTTCAGGTAGCTGATAACGTCCTGGTAGGATTGTCCCTGGTATTGATATGAACTAAAGCTTTGGTATGTGTAGACGATATTCGCGGGGCTTGCCAGCGCGAGAGAGGGCATTACTGCCGCCCGCGCGGTTCCCGCCGCAGGACAACTTGCCTGCGCCGCTACGGTTGTTGGAGCGGCGGGTGTGGTGGTTGTACTTGTGGCAGGCGTCACAGTTGGCACCCTCGTATTGCTTTTAGTCGGCTCCGGTGTTTGTCCTCCGCCAGTTCCCGATGGAGATGGCACACTGCAGGCAGCGAGTACAGCCAGGAGACAACAGAGCGCTACAAACAGGCGTATATCGTGTAACATTTTACAAGGTATCATATACTCCCTCATATATGCATGATAACACCCTCTATAAGCTCAAGAGTTGAATAAGCTATCTTTTAGGAGATGTTGAGACGGCTGCGATGTAACTCACAATAGGTGGATAGATGAAAATTATCTTCAGCAGAGCCAATAGACAAAACTGAATATGGGAATTATACTGCTATCAAACACCAGCTCAGACACTTTCTCGACGAGGTGTACATGCTACAGCAGCATCCATTCTACCCTGGGCTCTTACTCCAACCGAGTTTGAAAGCCATTGGAAGCAGTAGCGCCAACAGTCTGACTTGCACGAACAACGACGGAATGTATGTCCAATCTACCGGAGCAGTTTATGGCAACAAAACAAACTCAAAAAACTGAAGAAATGCAGCCGGAAACGGTCAAATTCTTGTCGCTTGGAGGAGAAGAAGATGTCACACGCAATATGTATTTATATGAGTACAAAGACCAGATACTTATTGTCGATTGTGGCTTAGGGTTCCCCGATGAAACCATGTTGGGAGTAGACTTACTCCTGCCTGATATAACCTATCTCCTTGAGAACTGTATGCC
>VBHV01000515.1 GCA_005881995.1 Chloroflexota bacterium
GAAAAGTATCCAGAGTATGGGCAGTGCATTCACCGCTTTTTACAGCACCCCACACAGCCGGATGTGTTATACCAGCAGAACCATTGCGGCATCTACAAGAGCCTCAACGCGGGCGACGATTGGATTGACATCCAGCAGGACCTGCCCTCCGAATTCGGTTTCCCTATCGCGTTGGACTACCATAACCCTGATACCGTCTTCGTAGTGGTGGAGAACCCATATGGGCGTAACAATGTGGGAGTGCAGTTTACTGTGTATCGCACCCAGGATGGCGGCCAGCAATGGCAAGCCCTGACCGAGGGTCTGCCATCGGGCCAGGGAGTGCGTCTGGGCGTTTTGCGTCATGGGATGTGTGCCGACAAACTGGATCCCTGTGGAGTGTATGTCGGCACCAACACAGGCCAGATATTCGCCAGCCATGATCGCGGCGATAGCTGGCGACTGATCGCGGATTTCTTGCCTTCGATCTACTCGGTGACGGCGACGGTAATAGAATAACGAAACTCCCATCAAGGAAAAATGGGTAATCTTGCGCATGTTTCAGAGATGAAATACTTGTACGCTTGCTGAAGAAGTAATATCCCTGGCCGATATGAGCTTCGAACAGGGTTTTTAATCAGAAGGAGCGTTGCGCATAGCATAGGTGCGAGTTCCGGCGCTGATGCCGGGCGACAAATTCGCAACCAGAGTTTTCATCCCCAAACGCTGCGAGAGATGGTGCAGGCGCACCAACTGGCCTCGACAGTGCAGGTGCTCTCCTCGCAGCCGCCCAGCGTCATCATTCAGTTCCCACTTTTCCCCAGTGGCGTGAAACAGGCCTTTCCACAGGCAACCGGTGTCGTGACGATTATTCAGGGCAACCCGGCGGTAAGCCTCTTCGATTCGGTCACGGTTGATGTCTCTCACATGCCGCCTGATACCACTTTCACCATCTTCTTCATCGAGCTGGCAAATAAGCCGTTTGGACATGTCGAGTATGTAGCCGACCTGCATACGCGCGACGATGGTTCCGGTGAAGCATCATTCCAGGCTATCACGCTGGTCGCATTTGCCGCCGATAACCGCACACCCACAACCTCCCAGGATCAGAGCGGCGAAGCTTCCGGTATTCAGTTGGAACACATGGGCATGTGGTTCTCCTCGCTTCAGGATGCCCAGAAGGTGCTGAATGACACGACACTCAAAGGCACGATTTTTGATGGTGGTAATCCACCGCTGCACGCCGGGCCGCAGGCCATGACCGACGGGCAAACCGCACCGGTATTCTAGCATAGGAGAGGAGCAAAGACATGTTTCTACAGAGCATTTTCAAGCGGAGATGGGTGCAGGTAGCAGTCGTGCTGATTGGCCTGCTCATGACGGCCTGTACTTCATCGGGTCCGTCTTCTAACAATAACAACAACGGCACGCCCAATACTACTACGGGAGGCCCCGGCTTCCCAACGTCGCCGCTGGCGCTGCGCACGCCTTCCTTTGGGACGCAGGAAGCTCCCACAGTCAAGGTCCTGGCATCGGCTGATCCCACCTTGATCGTGCAGTTTCCCCTGTCTCCGGCAAGTATCAAGGCACTCTTCCCGAACGCCACCGGGCTGGTAACGGTCATTCAGGGCAATCCGCAGACCAACGATTTTGACACGGTGATCGTGGATGTGCAGAACCTGCCACCCAACCAGAAGTTTACCGTCTTCTTCACCGAACTTTCCGCCAAACCCTTCGGCCACGCGGAGTACGTTGGAGATGTGATTACTCGCAGCGACGGCAGCTCCGAGTCGATTTTCCACCTGATCACCTTTGTGGCATTCGCGGCAGACGCACGCAACGCCACGGTGGCATCGGCAGATCAATCGGGCGATGCTTCCGGCATACAACTGGAACACGTGGGGATGTGGTTCGATGGCGTTAAGGCTGCCCGCCAGGTGTTGAATAATCCCAACATCCCCGGCACGCCCTTTGATGGAGGTGGTGGTGCACTGCACGCCGGACCGCAGGCTATGACCGATGGGCAAACATTACCGGTGATATAGCTCCATACATTGTCTGCAAAACTAAGAGGCCCCTCTAACGATTAGAAAAAATCGTTAGAGGGGCCTCTTGGCTCTTCTTACTCTCATCATACTGCCCTTGATTAGCAGTAGACCTTATTAGGGATTACCACGCCAACTGATCTAGTGTATAATCGATGGGTCAGATGATGAGAAAGGGGCAGCCATATGATGAATCATCAAGTTTTTAGCGTGCCAGAACGAGTACTGGCATTTTTTGCCGGACTGGTCAACCTGGTTATTGGGCTTGGTTTTTTCTTCTTGCCGGAGCTTCAACTTCCGCTCTGGCCCAATAATATTCCCCCTCTGTTAGATCGTTTTATAGGAGCCATTATTCTTGGGAATGCAGCCGGAGCGTTGTGGCTGACCACAGAACGCGAATGGGCGCGCGTGCGTCCACTGGCTCTCGTCGCGGTGGTGTATGGGACCCTGGTCGCGGTAGCCTTGCTGTATCACCTGCTAGCGTTGGGCGCGCCCAGCGTCTTCTGGCTCTATTTCCTGTTCGATACGCCTTTCTTGCTTGTCTACTATGGCCTGTTCATTTATCACGACATCGCGCCACGTATGGCTAAACAGAGGCAGGTATCTATAGGCAAAGACAGGTAGCAGTGAGAAAGTACGATCATGCAAGCCCCATTCGCCGATCCATTATCAGGAATTGAGCTACTCATCACTCCACTGCCGCTCGTGGGGCGGGAAGCGGAGATGCGCGTTATTTGCGCCCTGCTGGATACGGTCGCGCAGCAAAAGCCCGTTGGCGCGCGCGCTCTGATGATGAGCGGCGATGTAGGAGTTGGGAAATCGCGCCTGCTGGCCGAGATGTGCCTGGAAGCCCGGTCTCGTCATTTTTCCATACTGGAAGGGCGCACTTACGAGTCGGGGGGCATGTTCCCCTATTTGCCCTTTATCGAGGCGCTTCGGCCCGTCATTCATTCAACGGCCGCCGGAACGCTGCGCTCTTTTGTCGGGCTTGAGAACCGCGAACGCCGTGATGCCACGGGCCCGTCGATTTCATTGATAGGCGCGCCCCTGGTAGCCGCGCTGTCGCGCCTTTTTCCCGAACTCCCACACCTGCTGGGCAGAACGATCACCCCAGAGATACTCACCCCTGAGCAGGAGAAATTCCGCCTTTTCGACGCAGTAGCCACGTTCCTGGAACGCATGGCAGCGGAGCGACCCCTCATGCTCAGCATCGATAACCTGCAATGGGCCGATAGCGCCAGCCTGGAACTCACGATGTATCTCACGGTGCGCTTACACAGCAGCCCGGTTGCGCTGGTCGGGGTTACGAGACCTCCCGCGTCAATGCAGGTGCGCGGGGATGCTGAAACAGCGCATCAATCCGCTACCGCGCTCAGAATGTTAAGCGAGCTGATGCGCCAGGGATTATTGCTTTTTCTTCCCATTCATCCG
>VBHV01000125.1:0-9094 GCA_005881995.1 Chloroflexota bacterium
AGATAGTAATCCTATGAGCGATGTCGTTGAATCATTATGGGGAACTATTCCGTTTGCTACCCCGGAAGAAGCCGCGCTTGCAGCTGCCTCTCAGCAAACGTTGCGCCGTCTGCTGAAACAATGTATCGAGAAGTTGAGTGTGGCACCGCACCAATTGCAGGCGGTTATCCAGGAATTGGAAGAAATAGGAGCGGATGAACTGGCGCAAGCTGTGCGCCAGGAGTTCGCAGCCCTGGTCGATGATGCGCCGCTTGCCCACGTAAGCCAGCATAAGGACCACGCCCATAAAAAGTTGCGCCATTGTTTACAGCAAAGTAGTTCTAATTTGGGAGTTCTCGTTGCTTTACGTTTGTCAGAGTATGGAGTACATGCCACTGCTACTAATGAGATAACAGTGCATATTCAGACCCTGGTGCGGGATAATCTTTCTGAAAAAGAGGTGCAGACGGGTCTACAACATCTGGTTGCTGAAGGTTTGCTTGATTGGTCTGGTGAGGAGACAATCCGTCTTACCTCATCACAATGCAAGCGTCTGGCGCGCTTCTACGAGGGAGAATGAGCAGAGTAGTAGGCACACAGAATCTGTAGGAACATACATGGACAAACACAATCAATTTGATGGCATTACCGGTTCGCAGGATGCATATATACCACTTGCACAGTGGTTACAAGATATACTGACAATTCCAACGCTTTCACCCCATGAAGAACAGGCCTCTCTTCACGAGAGCGGTGTCGATAATGAGTATCACCTGGCATTCTACCAGCAATTACCCGATTTCGTAGGAGCGCTGCTCAACAACGATACGCAAGCTACTTTACGCTTTGCGCCGCTCTTCTATCACCTGATCGGCTGTGCTGCCTGCCACACAGCTTACCTGGAGACCTACGATGCCATGCGCGCAGCCGTCACCGGAGGCGATGGACAATTGTTGGTCGACAATGGCACGCACTCACTGGCTAGTACTCCCCCTCGCATGCTGGTCCAACTGTGCCAGGTATTGATAAGCCAGGCTCAGGCCGTGCTAAAAGAGGCGCGTCACGACCATGTAGATAACGATGTCTGGGCAAGGTCGCTCTTGCAACAGGCGCTGCGCATGAGTTCGCACATCATGCAGAGCACACTTCGACAGCGCGCTCTGCAAAATCTGGTGGAGGTAGCGACGCTGTATACTGCCATCCAGTCAGATGAACAAGGCCCGGCAGCCCATACCTACACATCTCTTGTTGCCAGCGGCAGTGGGACACGTAAGGGGAAAACGAGACGCAGGGCTGAAATGCTAGGGCGCCCCATGGGAGAGCCTGTCATTGATTTACAATCGGGGTCGCTGGTGGGGCTGGTAACTCAACATGAAGATACACTGGAACTACACCTGCAAGACCTTGATGCATCATTACGCGGGCATTATGTCCTGGTTTCCGTTCCGCTTGGATCAATTCTTGAGCCTGTACGCTGGCTTGGAGGAAACCCTCACGCCATTCGCAGCCAATCGCCGGTGAATGAGCGCGGCAGCTTGAAAACACCGATCGGTAAGACCGAATTACGGCTGACAGATGCGGAAGACCATAACCTGCTCGAGGCTATGTTCAAGAAACTGGATGTGCGGCCTACTGAGTAACCGCTGGCAGGCGCTTCTTTGCGTAGGTGCGGGCAGATCACTCTCCTCCGTACTTATTCGTCCTCTGCCTGCTGTCGAAGGCTTTCTTCCAGTACAGCACTGCTCGACGTATATCGCCATGATCTTCCAGGAGTTGTGCGTAATGAGCTGAGTGATCGGCCAGGTCTTCACGATTGTTTAGACGTTCCAGCATCTCAAGGCCAGCTTCAAATTGCGCATCGCCAGCCTTATAGCGTTTTTGCGCGTACTCGATATTCCCTGAAAGAATATGTGCATCGGCTGCTATACTGCTATCTCCGGAGGAGGATAACAGCTTGCTCGCTTTTTGAGCATGCTTCCTGGCTTCAGCCACCTCATCCTGTGTGAGCAACCACGCCCACATATGGATATGCGCGCTCGCATGTATTAGTTGATCTTGCAGAGCCTGGGCCTCTGCTAAGGCTTTTTCCAGGTAGTCGCGCGTTCCTTGCTGGTTGCTCTGGATCATGGCTCGTCCAAGCGCGTGGCGGAGTTCCCTCCTGATTGCCTGTTCCTCTGCTCCTGAAAGCACGTTGAGACATTTATATCCGAGCAATCTGGCCTGTAAGTATTCTCCCGACTCAGTACACTGCTGGCAACTATTCCAGTAAATTGCCAGGCGCTGAAGCGGTGTTAACTCGTCTGTCAGTTGCAATGCCTTTCTGAACATATCCTGCGCTTCATCAACACGATCAAGTTGCATGTAATCGTGCCCCAGGTGTCCATACACCTCTCCCATAAGAAAAGCATCTTGCCGCGCTTCCAGTTTTTCCAGGCTCCGTTGATGGAAGGTGATTCCTTGCGTATAGTCATGCAAAGAGAGATGTATGATCCCTTGCAGGTTCAGTAATTGAAGATGGATGTAATCATTTCCATCTTTCGCTAACTGCATTGCCTTGGAGAGTATATGTTCACTTTCTTGCAACTGATTATTATGTGCATATGCCTGCGCAAGTACATAGTTTACAAGTATTTCTTGTTGTGGTGTTAAGCTATACGAAAGCACATTACTCAGCTGTTGAATCGCTTGTTGAGGTGAACCTTGCCATATCGCTACCTGTGCCGCGAGTATCTGCCACTCAATTTCATCTTCCGTGCTCATCTCTCTGGATGCCGCAGACACATTATTCCCACCTGGAACCTGAGGTGCCAACAGGTCTTTTGAGGAAAGACCCAGGCGTAATGCGAATATTTCTAAAGCCCGGAGTGAGGGATGAATTTGTCCCCGCTCAATAGCTGAAATATAACTAACAGAGAAATCACCCGCCGCAAGTTGGCTCTGTGTATACTTCTTTGCCAACCGGGCCTCTTTCAACCTGGCTCCAACAGATTTCCCCATCTGTTGATGTGCTGGCTCGTACGGCATAACAATACTCTCCTACCTGGTATGAATTGTAAAAAAGTCAAATCAACAAATAACAAAATGCTTTTCGTATCTATTGTAAAATATAAGAATGTTTTCTGTCAATATCTTCACAGCATACTTATTAAAGCGATACTCACATTTTTCTTGTGTACATTTCAAGAGGCTGCTTTTCAAGAAACCAGGACGCCCTTGCGGTCGCCCAAGAGGCATCAACCTAAGACCAAGCCCATCAACAGCCGTAGGGGCGAGAGCGGTGGGGAGCGGAAGGGAGGGCCTTTATGGTCGCCCGCGTCCTGTTCATCTGGCTTCCATCTTGAGAACACGACCACACCCCACCCCGCGGGCGACCATAAAGGCCCTCCCAACCCCACATCATCCTCCCTCGCCCCTACGGATCATCTATACATAGTACTCTTTGTATGCGCGGTGGGGTGTATAAACACTTGCATGGTATAATGCTCAAAATAAAAGGCTGATTATCCCTGAGAGTTACCCATACCTCAGGATCATCCGATCAGTCGCCCTGGAAGATGTTAACTGATGAATAGCAGAACAGTAAACCGTATTCCCACTGTATATAAATGGATTTTTCTAGCATTGATATTTCTGGGAGTATTCTCATTCTACACCTATCTTGTATCAACAGGTAGTCTCACCGCTCTCACGCTGGGCCAGGAGCAGTGGGTGTTACAACGCCCCTTGACGCGCTTTGATTGTGTGGTGCGCGAGTGGAAATACCTGGGTGAGGCACAAATAAGCGCTGTTATTGTGCTTGCATTATGTATCGTGTGCTGGTTGCTAGGGTATCGCCGCCGTGTGGCATTGGTGCTGATACTATTGCTAGGCATCGGCATAGGTGGTGAATACCTGGGGAAGCAGTACATTGAGCAGCCTGTACCTGTTTCCATACAACAGGGAATGGGCACGCTAAATTGCCCGCAATTGCATCAATCAGTTTTGAGGCGTATTCCACTACTGCTGGGAATATGGGGGTTCGCTCCCGCTCCCTTGCACTGGCAGATGGTTATCAAGCAAAATGCCGTCGCTGCTCCGCTTTATGGAGAAGATGCCTTTGCTGATTTTGGCTATCCAAGTGGCCATGCCTTTCGTTGGATGTTGATCGGACTTGTCGCGTTCTGGCTCGCCTGGCGGCAGGTACGTAGACGTATATTGCGCTGGTTACTGATGGCCCTGGCCCTTGCACTGGCTTTCGGCGGTGGCATCGGACAATTCTATAGTGGCGGCCATCTCTTTACAGATACAATCGGAGGGTACCTGCTGGGCGCGTGTTTCGCCTGCTGCGCGATTGCCTTTTTGCATTGCAATGAAACCAGGAGCAGGCGCAAGTTGCCCTCGCAACTCGAATCTACAGCAGAGTCTGGGCCAGAGCGACTGTTACTTCTCAATGTTGCTAATCGATGGAAACAATGATACACTTTTGCCGAAAAAGTTATGCTAACGTGTTTCTTGTGAGAACAGAGGAATTATTGTGAATATCCGAAGAAGCATTCGCAGATTGAGCATACTGTTTGTTATACTCTTCGTCGCGGTAAGCGGGGGCCTGGTTTACTGGCAGGTGGTAGTCGCGCAGCAGGTCTCAAGCAATCCCTACCTGACCTTGAACCGTAAGTGTTTGCCTGATTCCACGCCTAAACGTGGGCGTATCTTTGATCGCAATGGCGTCTTGCTTGCCGAATCGGTAGCCATTCCCGTCAATACGAACAATCCCAATGCGAACAATCTCTGCATCTACCAGCGTTATTATACACACCCCTCAATGGCAAATTTGATTGGCTATTATGTAAGTCCGCTCTATTGCTCCATTAGCGCTCCCTTCTGCTCATCGGGCATTGAGCGCCAATTCGATGATTACCTCAGTGGGCGTAATGGTATTACCGGGGTGAATAATACCATCAACCAGGCGCTGCACCTGCCACCGGTCGGCGATGACATCTACCTGACCATCGATGTACGCATCCAGGATATCGTCGACAAAGATTTTGATACGCAGGCCCAACCGAGCGGCCCAAATGACACCTCCGTCTTCACCACCCATACCGGCTCGGTCATCGTCACCGACCCGAAAACCGGCGAGATCCTGGCTATGGTCAGCCACCCAACCTACGATTCCAATCGCGTAGCTTCCGGTGACCGGCAGTACCTGCAACAATTGTTATCAGACCCACATCAGCCCTTGATTAACCGCGCAATTGACGATTGCTATGTGCCCGGCTCAACCTACAAAACGCTCACCTTGATGTCCGCCCTGGACACCAACACATTCGACCTCGACACTCCTCAGTTTTATAATGACGGTGATCCCACGCATTTGCAGGCCATCGGCCCCATCCGCCTCGGCTCGGTCAATGATACAGAGAAATTTGGCCCCATTGGCAATAATATCGACTACTACACCTTTCATTACCCGGTCAACCTGCGATATGGCTATTCCCATTCCGATAACATCATTTTCGCGCAGGTGGGTGCTAAAACCGGTGTGGATACGTGGCTGAAATATAACCACAATTTCTATGTTGGGCAGCAAATTCCTTTCGATCTGCCGGTGCGTGTAAGCACAGTTACTCCACAGTCCCAGAAAAACCTCTGTTCCTACACGCCGCCGCCAGAGACGCCTCTCAGCGTCAAGCAACTGGCGGAAAATGCCTTCGGCCAGGGCGTTGACTTTGTGACGCCCATGCAAATGTCGCTCTTTGACGATGCCGCTGCCAATAACGGCCATTTGATGCGACCAACGCTCATTTCGAAAATTGTAGACCCCTCACAATCAGTACTCCAGTCTTTCAGTGCAAAGGAACTGGGAACTCCTATCTCTGACACGACCGCTGGCCTCATACGCGACGCCATGTACGGCGTGGTATCATGTGGTTCTGGCTCGCTGGGGAAGGTACAGTTGAGCTATCCCTACTCGCGCTGGTCGGTAATCGGCAAGACAGGTACAGGCGAAGTCGATAGCACAGGCCTGACGCCCGCCCAATCCTGGTTTATTACAGCAGCACCCTACCAGTTTCAGTCCGGTGGACTCCCGCGCATTACCATTGTTGCCATGAAAGAACACGGCGGTGAAGGCGCTTACGCCAATGGCCCCATGCTTCGTGACATCTACGAAGCAGTCTTTTCACACGTACTCACCGACGTACAGGTGCCGCCTCCGCCCGATCCCAATTTCTGTAACACTACTGGCCTGCTACAAACAAGGTAAAATTATTCGTCTATTGCTTTTGCATCTCTTGCCAACAGGTATCGCAATAACCGGCGGCAACCAGGTCGAGCGTCAGACTATGAAAGCCGTATTGTTCCTGCAATTGCTCGTTCAGATTGCCCAGTAAGGCTTCATCCAGGTGGATAATAGCGCGACAACGGCGGCAAACCAGGTGATGATGCGCCTGCCCCTCAGCTGGCTCATAATGAGGCTGCTCACCTGGCAGTCGGTTCTCGCGCACCAACCCCAACTCGCGCAGCAATTCCAGCGTGCGGTAGATGGTAGACAGGCTGACATACGGATTGCGTTTCTGCACCCGCTCAGTAATCTGATCAACACTCAGGTGTTCGCCAGCTTCTTGAATCACGCTTAAAATCATGTAACGCTGCGGCGTCAAACGATATCCTCGCTTGCGCAATTGCTCGTTACTATTATGAACATATTGATGCACCTTCAACCCCCTTCGTTTCGTTCCTTTCAGTCGCCTGACGCGCAGCATCTTCTTTTCAGCTTGCCTGACCGCAATAAGATACATCTTTTCCATATCCTAACATCGCTTGCATAGAGCGTCAACGTATACTACCTTTCCGACT
Source organism: Chloroflexota bacterium (assembly GCA_005881995.1). The sequence goes on from VBHV01000125.1 coordinate 6,817, forward strand.
GCCTGACACGCAGTGCGTTGGCAGTCGGAAGAAGAGAAATACTCCCTCTCGTTCATTTCCTGTAGGAGCCGGGTTGTCCTTGCGATAATCCATATATACGATACAATATGATACAAGGTGACATACTTTGAAAGGATAGGACGAGATGGTTCGCTGGGAACATCGATACCTATTAGGAACGATGATCTTTACCATTGCTGGCGACGTCGTGCGCGATTTCGATGAAGAATACGAGGCATGGAGCTGGTTGGAGCAAGAGGGATGGGGTCTGGTCGCCATAGAACCACCCGATCCCGTACGGCCTGGAGTATGCAAGTACTACTTCAAACGCCAGAACGTACAGTCAACCTCCATAGGCGCCGCTCCTACCACTCAATCCCTTCCTGCCTATGAACAACGAGGAAAACGTCCATGACCGTCCCACAGGTTCCGAATTTCTGGCGTTCCTTCCTCGATCCAGAGCGCATCATGAACGTTCAGGTCACACACTGGCAAGACAACCAGCAGCACCAGCGCGAAGATCATCTCACCGTCGAAGAACCACTTGAGATCCGCCTCAACCAGCATAGCCTGGCTGTCATCATGCGTACCCCTGGGCACGACCACGAACTGGCCCTCGGGTTTCTCCTCACCGAAGGCATTATCAAAACCCTCGATGACATACTTTTGATCCAGGATGGTATTGATGCTGATGGTCTCCCTCTGGCAAACGTCGTCGATGTGGCGTTACGCCCATCGTCTGCTGACCTTGCCGAGGCTTCCAACACCCCCGCCTTTCAACGGCATTTCGCAGTCTCGGCAAGTTGTGGGCTATGCGGGAAAAATAGCATCGCCGACCTGCTGTGCAATATACCTCCTGTGGCAATAGATGATGCGCATATCCCCATCGGCGCTATCTACAATCTCGCATCCCAATTGCGAGCACAGCAAGACGTGTTTTCGCATACAGGAGGGTTGCACGCCGCCGGTCTCTTTACAGGTGCCGGAAAACTCAGCTTATTGCGCGAAGATGTTGGCCGCCACAACGCCGTCGATAAACTGATCGGGCATGGTTTGCTGCATCACACCCTCCCCTACACCCATCATATCCTGCTAGTCAGTGGTCGCACCTCATTCGAGATCATCCAGAAGGCATTGTTCGCCCGCATCCCCTGTATCGCCGCCATCTCTGCCCCCTCCAGCCTCGCCGTTGAACTGGCCGATACCGGCGGTATCACCCTCATCGGCTTCTTGCGCGACCACTCCATGAACGTCTACACCCACCCTGAAAGGATCATCGAATAACCTCTTGTCACATTCCACACACTCCGATATAATCCCCCTATGCAGAATATCAGAAATGACACCATCGCAGCAATTGCCACACCACCAGGTTATGGCGGCATCGGCGTGATTCGCGTCAGCGGCCCAGAAGCCTTTGCCCTTGTACTACCGCTCGTGCGCCGCCCCGCAGGCAACACCGACCTCCCGCCGTCGCACCTGCTCACCTACGGGCATATCGTCGTGCCAGGGACACAGGAAATACTCGACGAAACGCTGGTCACCTTCATGCAGGCCCCACATACCTACACACGTGAGGATATCGTAGAGATACATGGTCACGGTGGCCCCCTCGTCCTGCAGCGTATTCTTCGCCTCGTCCTGGCTCAGGGAGCCCGCATGGCCAATCCAGGTGAATTCACCATGCGCGCGTTTCTCAATGGCAGACTTGACCTCGCCCAGGCTGAAGCCGTCATGGACCTCATCAGCTCGCAGACCGAAGTTGGCCAGCGCTTAGCCATGCAACAACTGCAAGGCCGCATCTCCGAACAGGTCCAGCATGCCCGCCAAACTCTCCTTGGCGTTATTGCCCGCATTGAGGCCAGCATAGACTTTCCAGAGGAAGATGTGCCGACACCCCAGGCAGCCGAACTACTCCCTCTCATCCATACTGCCCGGCAGCAAGTCGACACCCTGCTCGCAGGCTCCGACCAGGGACGCCTCTACCGGCAAGGGATCCGCACCGCCATCATTGGGCGACCCAACGTCGGCAAATCCAGCCTCCTCAATGCTCTCTTACGCAGCGAACGCGCCATCGTCACCCCCATTGCCGGCACAACTCGTGACACCGTCGAAGAGATCGCCAACCTGCGCGGCATCCCCCTGCACCTCATCGACACTGCCGGCATTACTCCAACCAGTGACCCCGTTGAACAGATTGGTGTCGAACGTAGCCGGGCTGCCGCCGCCAGTGCTGATCTCATCCTACTCGTCTTTGACGGCGCCTCACCCCTGATCC
>VBHV01000125.1:9102-11602 GCA_005881995.1 Chloroflexota bacterium
AACATCCAAGCTTCGTCGTCGCCCACTGGGGTGGGAGATCGCCCCGTCATAGTGGTCATCAATAAGGCAGATCGTCTTCAGCAAATAGAAATGGGGCAGCTGAAACAGATGTGGCCTGGTATACCCCATGTCAAGACATCAACCCTCACAGCCGGGGGGATACATGAACTCGAAGAAGCCATCATCGCCCTCGTCCTCGCCGGTAAAACCGCGCAAAGCGAAGGCCCTCTCGTCACCAGCGCCCGTCACCAGGAAAGCCTGCGCCGCGCAGCAGAGCATATCTCAGCATCGCTGCTTACATTGCAGCAGGGTGTACCACTTGATTTTGTCTCAATAGACTTACGCGCCGCTTATGATACCCTTGGAGAAGTCACCGGAGAAACAGCCAGCGAAGATCTGCTGGAACGCATATTTAGCGAATTTTGTATCGGCAAGTAATGCCTTGTGTTGGTAGTCGGAATATGAACCCAAATGGCTAATTTCCTCGTTCTTTGTTATAACAATGATATACTATTAAAGAATAACAAGCGTTAAAGACATATGCCTTACCGACCACTGTAGGGAAGGAACCTATTGCGTCCTAAAGAAGGAGGAAACCGTATGCTGCCAACAAATAGATCCCCCAGAAAAGCCCTCCTGCTCGGAGTTGCCGTGCTGCTTGCCAGCCTTATCGTAATCACCACAACCTATCGTATCGCCGCATCCCATACAGTCCCCTTATCTTCCACATCCTCTCCGACAGCAAAATCTGCTGCCAAACAGCTTCCCACCGCCACTGCCTCCTCCGGTTCGGGTAGCGTACAACTCACCCCCCATCCACCTTCGCCAACCGGCACACCTCCCTACATCGTACAGAATCCTAATCCAGCAACTGTGCTGGGCGTTGACTCCGACCCCGGTACCTACTACGCCGGCATTCACTGGGTACGCCTCGGCTACCCCACCTGCGGCTGGGGCGATCTAAGCGGCAACCACCTCAAAACAACTATGCGAAACTACCATAACCTGGGTTTGCACGTCCTCCTCATCATCTGCCAGGCTGCACCTTCTGGCCCTCGCCTCTTCGCTCAGCAACAATTCACCGATGTCGCCCAGAGCAACGCCGACGCAGTCCAGTGCGGCAACGAAGAAATGAAACAGAACAGCCTCACTACCTACGTCAACCCCTCCGACTTCGCCAGATTCTATGACCTGTGCTCCGGTGCTGTCCATCACCTACAACCCAACACGCCTGTCCTGCTTGGCGCCCTTGATCCCCACGTCGGCGGCATCGACTACGGCCCCCTCAACTATCAGGCAAGCTACCTCGACCAGGTGCAGGCCGCCATGAACACACAGGTACACCCCGGCGGCAACTGGTCCTGGCGTTCTCAAATCGTTGGTCTCATCGACAGCTGGCATAACGGCTATCCGAACCAGAACACGAACAGCCTCTACTGGCTCTTCGTCTTTTGGGCCCAGCAGTTCCACGTCGACTTGAACAGCGGCCAGCTTGGCAAACACCTCTGGGTCGTTGAAGGCACCGGCTGCTTCAAAGGCTGCGGCATCGACCCCTACAGCTCCTACCAGGTCGCCGTCTCACACATCCTCACGCTCACCATCGACGCCCAGACCACCACTCGCTACAACGTCCCATTCTTCTACTTCAGCAGTAGAGACTTCATCCAGAGCGGCGAATACTGGCCTATCGGCATCCTCGACCTCAATGGCCGCCCCAAGCCCATTCGCCAGGATCTCTCACTCGGTGCTCGTGTCCTCTCCATGTCCTGTCCTGGCGGCCAGGTCAACGTCACTACCCAGGTGCAACTCCTCGCTGCACTCTACCAGCGCTGCTCCTTACCTGGTAATTACCTCGCCATCTTAACAAACTAAAAGACCACAAGTTCAAATTTGGATTTTTATAATTTTGGAATAATTTGCCAAAAACCTATTGACAAGGGGAAATCCCTATGTCATAATACACGTGTCGCCAGAAACGACAGGAGCAACTTCTGGTAAGCAAACCACTAAAAAGGTTTCTCCCAAGAAATAATGAACACTGGGTTCTTATGTTCCAGCAAAGACATAAGGCTCCGGGCCTTTTGTATCTGTCTTGAAAATGGTGATGCGTGAGCAACTAGCTTGCTCCCAAAGAGTACCTTGACAATTGAAAAGTGGAAAGCAGAACAGCAAGAGGAAAGGAACATGAGCAGTTCCTGTCAATCAATCAATGAACGAATGCAATCTGCGAACAAGCCAAGTACGAGACAACACAAGCAAGCACTTGGCCTGGATCGCTCACCTCAAGACACGTTGCACCTGTGCAAGCAGGTGCAACCATAGATGCTTTGGATGGCGAGTTTGATCCTGGCTCAGGATAAACGCTGGCGGCGTGCCTAACACATGCAAGTCGAACGCCCTGGCTGACTTCGGTCAGCCAGGGAGTGGCGGACGGGTGAGTAACACATGGGTACCTACCTTTCAGTGAGGAATACCGGCGAGAAATCGCCGACAAGACCGC